>CALVAL010000045.1 GCA_944325535.1 Candidatus Gastranaerophilales bacterium | reverse complement strand
AGGAGTAATTTAATACTCCTTTGAATATTTATTTGAATGGGAGACAAATAAATACAATATAATTAAAGTTTTCTCCCTCTAAATAGGTCAAAAAATGGAATTTAATGCTACATTTTTAGTTACAATTATATCTTTTATAGTATTTGTTTATTTGATGAATAGGGTTCTTTATGTTCCTATTCAAAAAATTGTTGCCGAAAGGGAGGATTTTGTAGATTCAAATTTATCTGCTGCAGAGTCAAATAATATTAAGGCAAAGGAATTATCAGATAATAGAGAACAAAAGATCTTAACTGCTAGAAATGATGCAAGAAATGTATATATTGAATCTTTGAATGGTTATAAGAAACAAAAAGATGAATTTATTCATAATGCACAAGAAGAAGTGAAAAATGAATTAAATCAAGCTTATGAAGGTTTAGAAAAACTTTCTAATGAAACAAAAGAAGGCTTAAAAGGAAAAATGACAGATCTTGCAAACGATATCGTAGAAAAAATGCTAGGATATCGTAGCGAGGTTCCATATTTTGATAATGAAAAAGTCGATAGAATTTTATACCACTAGGAAGGTCGAGCGATGTTGGGTACGATATTAGATTACATAAGCAGAACAAATTTATTCAATTTTATAATATTTTTCTCAATAATAATTTTAATTTGCAGAAAAATAAAATTAGGATCAAAGCTTGATGATGCAAAGCAGGTAATAGCTCAACGCGTTGAAGATTCTAAGGCTGAAAAAATGGCTTCTGAAGAAAATTTAAAAAGCATAGAAGATTTAGTCGCTCATTTAGCTGATGAAATTGATGGTATAATTGAAAAATCAAAAACAAATGCTAGATTGGTGGGCGAAAAAGTTTTAGAAGATGCTAATAATTTAGCAAGTGGTATAAAAGATAATTCGAGAAAATTAGTTGAAAATAAAACAGCTTTATTAAAAAATGATTTGTTAAGAAAAGCTTCAGAAGCTTCAATAGAAGTAGCAAAGAGTCATATAATAAATGAGTTGAATAATAATTATGATTTACACAATCGTTTAATTGATGAGAGTGTGGATGCTATAAGTGGGGTGAATTTATAATGGCAGCTATCGTAAAACAAAATTCCGAATTGATTGCTAAAAGATGGGCTAAGGCCTTAATGGAGTTGGCTGCTGAAAATGAAGGAATTTCGAAAGAAGATATTCTAGATGATTTAAAAGAAGTTAGTGAGAATATAAATTCCTCAAAAGAATTAGCTGAAGCTATTAATAATCCTTCAATTTCTGTAGAGGAAAAACAAATAGCTCTTTGTAAATTATTTCAAAGTAAATTAATGCCTATTGTATACAACTTTATAATAGCTTTGAATTTGAAAAGAAGGATTAATATTATAGATGTAATTGCTCAAGAATTTGAAAAAGAGCTTGAAGAAATGAAAAATATAGTAAGAGTTAAGGTAACATCTGCTATAGAAATCAATGATGATAAAAAAAATGAAATAAAAAATAAAATTTCAGAAAAGCTTCAAAAAAATGCAATTATTGATTGGAATATAGATGCAAATATTATTGCAGGACTAGTTTTTAATATAAATGAAACTATTATGGACAATAGTATAAAGCATAAATTAGAGAATTTAAGTAAGAATATTATAAAGGGATAAATGAAAGGATAAAAAATGACAGTAATAAATCCTGATGAAATTAGCTCTATTTTAAAGGAAAGTATTCGAAATTATGAAACAAAGGCTGAAATTTCGAATATTGGAAGTGTCCTTGAAGTAGGGGATGGTATTGCAAGAATTTATGGATTACGTAATGTTATGTCAAACGAACTTGTTGAGTTTGAAGACGGTAAAGGAACTTTAGGTATAACTTTAAACTTAGAAGAAGATAACGTTGGTGTTGTAATCCTTGGAGAATATACTCATATTAAAGAAGGTATGACAGTAAAAACAACCGGAAGAATTGCGTCTGTTCCGGTTGGCGATGCTCTTATTGGTAGAATTATTAACCCAACTGGTAAGCCAATTGATGGAAAAGGTGAAATTATAACAGATAAAACAAGACCTATTGAGCGTGTAGCACCTGGTATTGTTGCAAGAAAATCTGTACATCAGCCTTTGCAAACTGGTCTTACTGCAATTGATGCTCTAACTCCAATTGGAAGAGGTCAACGTGAGCTTATTATTGGAGATAGACAAACCGGTAAAACAGCAATTGCAATCGATACAATTTTGAACCAAAAAGGCGGAGATGTTATTTGTATTTATGTAGCAGTAGGTCAAAAAGCTTCTACTGTTGCACAATTAGCTAAAACTTTAGAAAAGCATGGTGCAATGGATTATTCAATTATTGTATCAGCTACAGCTAATGAGCCTGCTCCACTACAATATATTGCACCGTTTGCCGGTGTTGCAATTGCAGAAGAATTTATGGAACAAGGAAAACATGTTTTAATTGTATATGATGATTTAACTAAGCATGCTCAAGCATATCGTGCAATGAGTTTGCTTTTAAAAAGACCACCAGGACGTGAAGCTTATCCTGGAGATGTTTTCTATCTTCACTCAAGATTATTAGAAAGAGCTGTTAAATTATCAGATGAGTTAGGTGGCGGAAGTATTACTGCACTTCCTATTATTGAAACTCAAGCTGGTGATGTTTCAGCTTATATTCCAACAAACGTAATTTCTATTACAGATGGACAAATTTTCTTAGAAACATCTTTATTCAATTCAGGTGTAAGACCTGCAATAAATGCTGGTATATCAGTATCACGTGTAGGTGGTGCTGCTCAAACTAAAGGTATTAAACAAGTTGCAGGTAAATTACGTTTGGACTTAGCACAATTTAGAGAATTAGAGGCGTTTGCTCAATTTGCATCAGACTTAGATGCGGCTACTAAAAAGCAGCTTCTTAGAGGACAAAAGCTTACTGAAGTCTTAAAACAACCTCAATATAGACCGTTATCAGTTGCGCAACAAGTAACAATTCTATTTGCAGCAAATGAAGGATTTTTGGATGAAATTGATAATAAAAAAATCAATGAATACAAAAATGGTTGGTTTGAGTATTTTGAAGCAAATATGCCAGAATTAAATAAAGCATTGAACGAAGGTGCAAAATTATCTGATGATGATATTAATGCTTTGAGATCTCAATTAGAAGCTTATGGAAAAACTTTATAAGGAGAGTATGGAATATGAAATGTTACAATCACCATGATAGAGATGCTTTTGTAGTATGTAAATCTTGTGGTAAAGCGCTTTGTTTAGAATGTGCTGAGCAGTATAAGGGTTCTTATATCTGTAAAGATTCTAAACCTTGTCGTCATGTGGCACTTGTAGATTATGTAAATTATTTTAAAGATAATTCCGAAGGTGCTTGGAAATTCAACAAGATTGCATTTTTACTACTAGGAATCTTTTTATTCTTGTATATATTTGTAAAAACATTCTTATTCCTAGCTGTACCTTGTCCATTATTAGAATCTGTATTGTTGATTTTATTAGCTATATTGTTGATAAAAAAAGCTTTAGATATGAAAGTGAAGTAGGTCTATAAAATGCCAAATTTGAAGGATATTAAAAATAGAATAGGTAGTGTACAAAATACTAAAAAAATAACAAAAGCAATGAAAATGGTTGCAGCTGCTAAAGTAAAAAAAGCTGAATCGACCGTAAAAGCGGCTAGACCTTTTTCTGATGAGTTGTTGCATCTTTTTAGAAAAATGTTAGCTACTGTTGGGGAATACTCTTTGGATGGTCTAAAAGTAGAAAGAGGTTTAGACAATTATCCTGAACTTCTAAGAAAAAGAGATGTAAAGACCGAAGGTTTATTAGTAATAACTTCAAATAAGGGTTTAGCTGGCGCTTATAATGCTAATATAATAAAAGCTGCATTGAAAAGAGTAAAGGATAATTCTTCTCAAGGTATAAAGACTGTGATTTATCCTGTAGGACAAAAAGCAGTTTCAGCTTTTAAGCATAGGTCAGGTAATTATATATTAAAGGATGGTTATATTGCAATTGCAAATGATCCTACTGCAACTGGAGCAAATTTGATTTCAGAAGATATAGCAAATGATTTTGTATCTGGTCAAATTGACAGAATTGATATTATAACAACTCATTTTAACAATATGATGTCTTATAATGTTGTATCTTGGGAAGTCCTTCCTGTAAAAGTTGAAAAGGCAGAAGAACATGAAATTGAGCCTGTAATGGAATTTGAACCATCAGCAAATGGGGTATTACAACAACTAGTTCCAATGTATATAACAAATTCAATTTATCAAGCATTATTAGAAG
Source organism: Candidatus Gastranaerophilales bacterium (assembly GCA_944325535.1). Lineage (GTDB taxonomy): Bacteria > Cyanobacteriota > Vampirovibrionia > Gastranaerophilales > Gastranaerophilaceae > CAG-196. Next base: position 11,700 of record CALVAL010000045.1, on the reverse strand, counting down.
CAAATGCAAGTGAATTAGCTTCTAGAATGACTGCAATGTCTGCGGCATCTAATAATGCAGAAGAAATGATTACAACACTAACAATTGATTATAATAAAGCTCGTCAAGCTGCAATTACCCAAGAGCTAGTAGAAATTGTATCTGGTGCTCAAGGAGTAAAGGGCTAAGTTATAGAATAAATAAAAAAAAGCCGACTTTTAAAGTCGGCTTTTTTTATGCTTCAAAAAATATTTCTTTTGCTCTATTTTGTTCTAAAATTTTATTTTTTTCTGATTCAATATATTTTCCGCTTCCATACATAGCGCCAATTGCGCAACCAACTCCAGCAGCGGTGTTTAGAACAAATTTTAAGAATTTATTTCCTAATTTTTTTGTAAGTGTGTTTGCTCCAAATACTCCTACTAAAATTGATGCTCCAAAAGCAGTATTAGTAATCCAAGACATTTTTTTCTCGTTTTTAGTATAGCTTTTTATGAAATTATCAGCGTTATTTTTAGGTACTTGATAATATCTTGTGCGAGAATTTTTAGATGAAATATCGACTTGGACAGTATTATTATCGATAGTTCTTGATATTTTTGCATCTACACTCATAAAAACGCTCCTTTTGCTCCTTATAAAACAGATGAATATTCAAAATTGCTTTTTAAAAAATAAATCTTAACAAAAATTTACTTACCTCTCTTGATAAAAAAAAAACTGTAAGTTATAATCCGACTAGGAAGTAAAATTTATGGTTATTGGAATTAATAGTGTAAATAGTCGTTATCCTTATTTAGAAAAACTTGATACATACCCTGAATATGGAGATAAATCTTTTAAATCTAAAAATTCATCAGTGATGTCTCCACTAATAGCAAGACGTCATAGAGCATATGAAAGAAAAGTTACTAATACTGATAAGCTAAAAGCTGCAGTAGGTTCTGTTATTGGTACGGCTTTACCAATGGCTTATTTAATGAAAAAAAGAAAAATAAAGAATCCTTTAAAACTGGAATATGAACTAAAGGATATGATTGTGTTATCAGCATCTTCGATTATAGGTGGCGTAGGTGTTGGTATGATAGGTGAAGATAAGAAAACTAATGAAAATAAACTAAGAGAAGGTCTTTTTCAATTCTTAAATGCATCTATTCCTACTTGGGTTGTAGGTGGAGTGCTTAAGTTATGCGAGGAAAGTAAGACTTTCAATAATGTTCCAGGTAAAATTATGTCAATTGCAGGTGGGCTTTTAGTTGGAATGTTTGGGGCTGCAGCACTTTCTAATATTATTTCAGATCCACATGATAAAAGACCTGATAGAAAATTAACATTAAAAGATTGTCTTATAAATGTCGATGATGCCCTTGGAGTTCTTGTTCTTGCAAAATTCCCTTGTGCGGATAAATTACATCCAGAAAGATTATTGCCACCAATATTTGCTTATTGTGGCTATAGAGCTGGTAAGAGTAATTAATAAAAAATATATTTTATTTTTTTAGTAGCGGATGCTCTTTAGCTAATTCAATATATTTTTTTATGAGCTCTTTAGGCATAAACATTGGAACTGCTCCTATCGCTTTGGTATTGTATTCTTCTCCAACAGGAGTCATTGCTATAATTCGTTTTACAATTTTATTTACATCAAGAGCCTTAAATTTTTCTAAAAGTTCATTTCGTTTTGCAATATCTGTTATCATACCAAAACGTTTGCCTCTTAAGTAATGATATGCATGAGAATTAAGAGCGGCCTCAGAGGTTATTTCAAAATCTGTAAGTCCTCTTTTAATACAGTGTTCAACTTCTATTTGGTCAGCAATTTTTCCAAAGCCACTGTATATTTGGGGATTATAATTTCTAATAAAAGAAACCTGAACTCCATTTTTTTTATCAATTAAATTAACATATCCTATTGGTATTTTTTTTGTTTTTACTAAATATTTGGTAAAATTTTCACCATTTTCGCTAGGATAGCATTTAGAGCTTACTTCAACAGGTATTTTTTCTTTTATGACGTTGCCTTGAGCATTTTTATTAGACATTATTATATGTGGGAATGTATCTGGAATTTTCATATTATTACTAAAACCTCTAAATAAAAAATTTGCTAAAACTAAAAACTCCTGAATTTTCAGGAGTTTTTAGTTGGTTATTATAATTTAAATATTTGCAAGTTGCTTATAATAGTCATGTTCTTGTTCAAATTTATAAGCAATGTTGAATAATTTTGTCTCAGAAAGCTGAGGAGTCATTATTTGCAATCCAATAGGCATTCCATCAGAATCAAAACCTGCAGGAATTGAGGTTGCAGGAATACCTGCTAAGTTAGCTGAAATAGTTGCAATATCTGTTAAGTACATTGCAAGCGGATCTTCAGTTTTTGCACCTAAATCAAAAGCTGTATTTGGACAAGTAGGTGAAATTAGAGCATCTACTTGAGCGAAAGCTTTTAAGAAGTCTTCTGCAACAACTCTTCTCATTTGAAGAGCTTTTTTATAATATGCATCATAATATCCTGATGATAGAGCATATGTTCCAAGCATTATACGACGTTTCACTTCAGGTCCGAAGCCTTCAGCACGAGTCTTACAATACATTTCAAGTAAATTACTAGCATCAGCAGTTCTATGGCCATATCTTACGCCATCAAATCTTGCTAAATTTGAACTACATTCAGCAGTTGCAAGGATGTAATAAATACCGATTGAGTGTTTTAAATTAGGTAGAGAAATTTCAACAATTTCAGCTCCTAAAGATTTATAAGTATCAATAGCTGCTTGCATTGCTTTTTGAACATCAGGTGCAAGACCTTCTGAAATAAGTTCTTTAACAACACCAATTTTCATTCCTTTGATATCATTATTAAGTCCTGCTCTATAGTTTTCAACAGGTCTGTTTAGTGATGTAGAGTCATGATAATCATATCCAGCAATAACTTCTAATAGGGCTGCAGCATCCTCTACCGTTCTAGCAAAAGGTCCGATTTGGTCAAGTGATGAAGCAAAAGCAATAAGACCATATCTAGATACGATACCATAAGTTGGTTTCATCCCTACAATACCGCAAAAACTTGCTGGAAGTCTGATACTTCCGCCTGTATCTGAGCCTAGTGCAAGAGTTGCTTCGCAGGATGCAACTGATGCAGCAGAACCTCCTGATGAGCCGCCAGGAACTTTATTCAAATTCCAAGGGTTGTGAACTTTTTTGAAAGCTGAGTTTTCATTAGATGATCCCATTGCAAACTCATCTAAGTTAGCTTTACCAACGATTGGAATTAAATTATCCAAAAGTTTTTGTGTAGCTGTAGCGTTATAAGGTGATACAAAATTCTCTAAAATCTTACTAGATGCAGTAGTTTTAGAGCCGATTAAATTCATATTATCTTTTAAAGCAAGAGGAACACCTGCAAGAAGTGGTAATTCTTCTCCTTTAGCGATTTTTTCATCTACTTTTTTAGCAGTATCTAATGCTGTATCTTCTGTCAAAGAATTAAATGCGCCTAATTTTTCATCAATAGATTTAACTCTTTCAATAGAAGCTTTAGTTAGTTCTACAGCAGAAATTTCTTTATTTTTAAGTGCCTTGCTTTGTTCCATTGCACTCTTTTTCAATAGTTCTAGCATAATTTCTCCTTGAATGGGGATAAATACATCCTCATAATTCCCCTTCTTCAAAAAGAATTATACCAAAAACATGAATTTATTTACATCTGCCTGTAATAACTTTTGCAAAGTATTGTACGAGAATTGCAAATTCCCATAAAAGTTTACGATGTCTTATATAGTATAGATCATATTTTAGTCTATCTTCTGCAGTAGGATCGCAAATATTGATTTGTTGCCAACCACACCAGCCAGGTCGAACCCAATTTCTGCATTCCCAGAACGGAACACGTTCTTTATTTTCGTAGTAGACCTCTTCTCTTACCGGTCTAGGTCCGATTATGCTCATTTCCCCTCTTAGAACATTTATCATTTGAGGCAATTCATCGATATGGAATTTTCTAAGGATTTTGCAAAACGGCATAATTCTTTTATCATCAGCTTGTACTTCATTTAAGTCATCATCGAAGTTATCTTCAACTTTATCTTGATACATTGTTCTGAACTTAATCATTTTGAAAGGCTTTCCAAATTTACCCATTCTTGTTTGGAAATAAAAAATAGGACCTAAATCAGAGAGCTTAATTCCAATCATTGCAATAATGGAAATTGGCAATGTAACTAGCATTATTAAAATTGAAGAAATAATATCGCATAAGCGTTTTAAGTGTGCATATAAAATAGCTTTTTTCTTAGTACAGTCATAGAAAAGCCAATTGACTGTCATTTTTGATACTAGGTATTTGCTAGTAATTTTTTCATAAAATTTAGGCATTCTCCATACTTTAACTTCAAGAGGAATCCCTTTTACTAAATCAGTAAGGATTTCTGCATCCATACGAGATTTTACAGCGACTATTACGATTTTAACATTGTTATCTTTAATAACAGCCTCTGAATCGCAAGTAAGTCCAAGAATTGGTATTGAGGAGTCTTCATCTTCAAGAGTGTTCATATTGTCATCTAAGAATCCTACAACTTTCATTCCTAACTCAGGTCTAGATTGAATTTCTTCTGCAATTAGTTTTCCATCTTGTCCTGCACCGACTATAAGAACATTCTTAGTTGATTTGCAAAAAGAATTAAATATTTGGAACAATGTTCTAAAAATTAATAAACATACGAAAATCAGCGTTGCATTGATAGCAAGTAACAAGAAGGTAATAATGTTAAAGCTCATAAATAACATAGGAATAGCTGCAATTACTGTCGATACAGATACTCCTTCTAGTAGGAAATAGATATCTTTTGGAGTATATTTTCTAATTCCGTAGAAATTTTTTGTATATAGTACAAAACTTAGAGTTATAAGAGTCCAAAGAGTAATTAAAAGAAGCTGTAAAATCGAGGTTGTAAAACTACAAAAAGTGAATAAACTAATTAGTGTAATAATAAGCGTGTCAAAAAACGCTAGAACATATATAGATCTTGAAATTACAGGCATAAAATGTCTCCTTGGAATTAACTCTCTGACTTACTCATTATAACATATTTTAAAAGAATATAATAGAGCATAAAAAAAGAAGCCTTAATGGCTTCTTTTTTATAAATGGTACCCCTAGTGAAAAACAGTTGGAACCGAATAGTCTCCGACCTCCGTAGTTTTTATGAGCTAAGGAATATTGCTTGAATTTTAATTAACCAACAGTCTTTAACGTATCGAATTTTTGCAATCTTGTTATTATATCAGATACTCCTGCTATTTCTACTCATGATAATATAAAAACAATGTAGGTAAATAAGCCAATAGTATGTGGTAAGGTTTTGGATTTATTTTACAAAATAATGCTTATTAGTTTTTACTCTATTCCAATACTCCGCCTGCGGAACTTCTTTGAATTTGTAAATTTTTCTATTAACTCCAAGGGTATTTGTATAAGTATAATAACCATCAAAAACTATAAACATATCTTCTCTTAACCATTCATCGTCAACGAATTGTCTTTTTGTTGCTACAAAAATAGTTCTTGGATTTGATAATCTTGTCACATCTGTTGTTAATAATACTCCACCCGAAACTGACTGAAGAACCTTTGCCCCTGCCTGTGATGTGATTATATAAATTCCATTCTTCTGTGGTTGTTTTGCCGTTTGCCATCCCCAAAGAATTTCACGAAAATCCATGTTGTCAATAAAATAAGGTGTTGTAACTTTAGGTGCAGATTGCTTTTGTTTCGTTTCGTAGGCAACACTATAATCTTTAATTTCTTTAGCCATTGCCGTCCAAGTATTAATAGAATGTTTTCTACTCTCAATTTTATTTATAAAATAATTGCTATTTTCAACTTTTGCCGAAGTGATATAATTAAATACTTCTTTTTCGGATGCTGAATTACCTAATTCTCCATAGGAAACTAAAATATTTTTAACCGTTTCAATTTCCCATTTATTTAATTCTTTATACTGGCTAATAAATGTATTAATTCCATCGTATAAGTTCTTATTAAATTTCATATTATTCTTATTTGATTTAAATTCTAAATAAGGCTTTTGAAGTTTTTGAATATCTTCTTCAGCGATTTCTTTATTAGTCATGCCATTTGTACGGTCATAATCAGGATTAAAAGTATTGAAGTATTCTGCTAAAACTTTTTCTTTTGGATTATCTTGAGAAAAAGCAAGCATAGCCTTGCTTAAAACCCAGCCTTTTTCGGCTTTCTTTACCTCATTTGCATAATAACTTTGAGGGGTTAATCTATAATTTTTCACATTATTGTTTTGCAAATCTGTAACTTCCAGCTCCAGTTTTTTACTATTTAGCAATTTTTCGCATTCAGAAACCGTCAACTCTTTTGTTGATTTGTTGTTTATTTTTAGAATTATTGTATTCTTTTGTATTCCTGCAATTTCAGCAGGCGAACCTTTTTCTACGCTAGTTATTATTAAAGGCATTTTTAAATCCAAATTGTACTTATAAATACCTAAACCTATTCCCTTTGTTTTGGGAACATCTCTGACAGTATTTAAAAAGCTTTTTTCGTTGGTAAGTGTTAATTTGATAGCATTTTCGCTATAAATGCTTTGTATAGGTGAGATAACTAATTCTATTCGAATGCTGTTATTTAGTAATTTTAAACAATCTTGGTTGGTTAAGTCTTTAGTTAACTTTCCATTAATGCTTATAATATACCAATTTAACGGAATATTTGCTTTTTCAGCAGGTGAATTAGGTTGAATACTTCTTATCTGTATAGGTGCAAAAAAGTTTCCTGCTCCTCCTTTTCTTATCGCCTCAATTCCTAAACCACATTCTTGAGCATTTGCGATATTTGAAATAATCAGAAAAATAAAGCTAGTTAAAATAAATTTTTTCATTAAACACCCATATTGCATATCCACATGTTACAAATTTAAACTGTATTGTCAAGCTAAAACTACATTTTCAATTTGTATTTATAACAAAAGTAGTGTAATATCTTAGTATGACTTATTCAATACAAGATTTTACAAATTATATCAATAGGCATAAGTGGAAAAATGCAAAGACTTTTGAAAACTTTGCTCCGCATGAATACATTTTGAGCTTTCCTTGTGAAAAAACAAAAGCTGAGGGTAAATGTACAAATAACTGCGACATCTGCAAAGCTGAACGAAAGGCTTTTGAGGATGCTGTTGTATTTATCAGACAAAACGGTGAGCGTGCAAAGTTTCAAAACAGAATTTATACGATGCTTTGTCTAGGCAATTATCAATACTGGACTATGGGCGACCCGCTTGAAACAACTTGGGTACTTAACAAAGCATTAATCAATGACCCTCGCTGTAAAGTAAAAACATACTGGCTTGATAGAGTCTAAAGAAGGTCGATATACTCTTTTGCTTGTTTTATTAAGTCATCTACCATTTCAAACTCATTTGTATTACGCTTTGGATAAAGCGGTACAATCAGCATATCGGATTTATCAGATTTCTCTATCAAGTATTTTTTACCTTTATCATCCAAGTTGTAACGGAGTTTTGGTGAATATGTAACCCAATTATTGTTTTCATCAATAGTCTTAAATGTCATCCAAAATGGAGTCGTTTTTCCGCAAATCCCTTTTTGCCATAAATTACAACTAAATTGAATGCTTAAGCCAGTCGAAGGACTATCTATTCTTAAGTAGCGACAGTACCCGCCTTTTTGTGGAGTAGCTTTAACACCTTTTGAATTACAAATTTTATGAATTAAAAGACTATCAGCAATTTTGTCAACAATTCTGTAGTAATCTACGATGCGATTTGCCATGTTAGAACTTAAATCACCTGCTGAAAACGGCTTAAAATCCTGATTATCCATTTCTCCAGTAAGTCCTTTTAACTGTAGTAAATCATTATACAAAGTATCTTCCTGTAAAACATTATCAAGCAGATTAAGAACTTCTTCCCAAGATAAAACGAGCATTGGAGGCTTGCCGTCTTTTTGTAATAATCTGCCTTGTTGTTTCTCGTATTCAGCAGAAGTCGCAATTTCATCAACAAGCGATATTATTCTTGATTTAGGGCATACGAATATAAGTCCTTTCCCACCTTTTTTCTGTAATCGCTCAAGGTAGGTATTAGGCTGATTGTCAGTCAGATTTGCCCAAAACTTCATTTCAAAAATCAAGATTTCATCATTATGTGTATTCCTTAAAGACATATCAGGTCTTTCAAGATTTTCTCCGCATGATTGAAGCTCAAAATGCAAGTCTTTTTCAAACAGGAGACCTAATTCAGTTCCAATATAGTCCAATAAAGTATCACGAGCAGTTGTTGAATTTTGCAGGATATAATGCAGGCTCATTGTTGCAATATCTTCAGTTGATGTTCCAACACTATTAGCAATATGACACAATAATAAACTCATTACATCCTCCTTTCAAGTTCAACTGTAAAAATAAGTAAAATCTCTAATTCAAAATGATTATATCTCAACTGAAACAATTTTATCAAGCTAAAACTCCATTTTGAATTTATGTAAATTAACATTTTAATTTAATACCATGATGTTAATGCTTAAATTGAGGTATTGACAGTGGATAACAGAAAATTATTAGGTTTAAGAATAAAAGAATTACGCAAAAGGGCTTCGCTAAGTCAGGAAGTTCTTGCAGAAAAAGCAGGTATTGAGCCAACATCACTCAGTAATATTGAAAATGGCAGAAATTTTCCATCATTTATTACATTAGAAAATATAATGCGGGTATTAGGAGTTGGATATTTTGATGTGTTTCAATTTGCACAATATGCACCCGCTGAGGATTTAATCCAAGAAATTACAACAATCTTAAAGGATAATCCTGAACGAGTAAAGGATGCTTATAGAATTATTAAAGCTCTTGTTGATTAATTTAACGGTGGCTTACGGTGGAGTTTGTAAAATTTTATTAAATCTCTAAAGAATTATACTTGCATGTATGATTTAACTATGTCAATATAAAACTATACATTGGTGTATAATTTTCAAAGAGGTTATTAATATGACAAGTTCTAAAAAGCTAAGTTCCATAAGTCAAAAGACATTTTTGCAAATTAATTCCCTTTTGGAATTTGATAACATAGTTGGAACTATAGATTATGAAAAAGTCTTATCCGAAGTTGAAAATGTTAATAAACCTCGTTACTATCCTCAACAAATTATTAAATTAATACCCGAAATAACATCACGAAAATTAAACGATTGGGATGCTAAGGGATTACTGGTTAAACATCGAGAGAGTAACAACGGCTGGCGGTTGTTTTCACTTGCTGATGTCGTTCGGTTACGGATTATTCAGGATTTAAAAACTTATGGAATGTCTAATATTCAAATACAAAAAGCACTGACTGGTATTTTTGAATTAAACGACACGAAACGACAGTATTTATTTGAAACATTTTTAAATATATGTGCGACAGCAAGAAAAGTCGTTATTATTGTGGAATTTGATGGGAGTGCATCTTTGTATCTTGAGGACTCTGCTTACGTTAATTTAAAAATGGATAAAAACTGTTGTAAACCTGTTTTAATTCTGCCATTTTACGACTACTGTATGCCATTTATGCCACATAACGGTTATAAAATGACTGTAACTACCTCTGAGGTTGTAAACGAGCAAGATAGTGTAAGAATTGATGCTGTGGCTGATAAATTAATTGATGATAGAAATAAAAGTATTAACATAGAAAGAAAAAATAATAGAGGGAAAGAGTATTTAATAATGAAAACAACATCAACGGAGGTAAATTTAGATTTATCACCCGAAGAGTTGATGGATAGGGTTAAAGGTAGACCTTATACAAAAACAATACCTTTCGTTGATAAAAATGGACTAATGTCTATTACAACAGAGGTAACTGATAAAATTAAATAATTTCATTGGCTAAAAAATAGAGCTGGATTATTAGTATAACAAAATATTTTAAGGCGGCAACAAGAGACGTTGAACCTTAATACAAAGGCAAAAGGATGGATAACCATGCTTAGTATTAAGGCGTGCAGACGTAGTCTTGGAAAGTATGCCAAAAATTTGGATGATAGCGAAGTTGAGGCTATCAGGGATTTAATGTACCAATTAGCATTTGTAGTGGTAGAAGATTACCTAAATAAATGCTCTAAAGTTGTGCCGATTACGGCAGAAAGGAAGAAAAATGAAAGACGATGATTTTATGAAGTTATTACAAAACCCTGAGTTTAAAAACTCTCCCATAGGAGAACTTCAAAATAGTTTACAGGAGGCTTTTAAAAGGTACGAATGGAGAATGAGAAGTGAACGCATAAAAGCAGGAATTAGAGAAGCAAAATTAAGAAAAGCTGGTAAGGCGGAGTAATTCCGCCTCAAAATGAAAGGAGAAATTTATGAGTAATGCAATTATTTATACAAGAGTTTCAACGAAAGAACAAGCAGAGGGTGGATACAGCTTGTCAAATCAAGACAAAGAATGTAAAAAATTTGCTATAGATAATAAGTTTTCAATACTTAAAGTTTATGAAGAAAGAGGTGAAAGTGCAAAAACAACAGATAGAACAGAATTACAACATTTAATGCGTTACTGCACTCAAAATAAAAAAGAAATTGATGCACTTATTATATGGAAATTTGATAGATTAGCAAGAAACATGAAAGATTTTTATTTTTTAAATAACTATTTTAACAGTTTAAATATAAAGGTTCTTTCCGCAACAGAAGTGAATGGTGAGTCAGCAACTGAAAAATTAACTAGAAACATGTTAGGAGCCTTTGCTCAATTTGAAAATGACCAAAAATCAGAAAGAGTTACGGCTGGCATGAAACAAGCCTTTTTAACAGGTCATTGGTTGTGGAGAGCACCAATCGGTTATATTATGAAAAACGGTAACATTGAACCAGACCCCAAAACTGCGCATCACGTTAAAAAGATTTTCAAATTATTTTCTACAGGAATGTATGAGCAGACACAGCTTATTAAAATTATTGAGGCTGATGGGATAAAAATTAACACTAACAGAATGTGCAGGCTATTGAGAAACCCACTTTATATGGGGTATATGCATAAAAATAAGTGGGCTGAAGAACCCATTAGAGGAATTTTCGAACCACTTATTTCTGAGGCAGAATTTAAAAAAGTACAGGATATATTGAATGGCAAAAAGCCTGTTATTACCGCTTACAAGAGGAATAATCCCGAATTTCCTTTAAGACAGTTCATTACCTGTCCTAATTGCAACCAACCGCTAACAGGAAGTAAATCTAAAGGAAGAAAAGAAAGATATGCTTATTATCACTGTCATCATAAGGATTGTTGTATTAATTTCAGAATAAGGAAAGAAAGATTGGAAGATGCATTCGTAGATTACTTGAAGTTTATAAAACCTGAACAAGATTTGCTTAATTTATTTGAAACAACAGTGAAAGATGTTTATAACGAAAAGTTATCAATAAGATTAAATAGTCAAAAGCAGGTGCAAAACAAGTTAATTGAACTTAAAAACAGAAAAAGTAAGTTAATTGATTTAAGGCTGGATGGAACAATTGGTGAAGATGATTATAAGTTTAAAACGGAGCAATTATCTGAAGAAATACAAGAAAATGAGTTCCGCTTACGTGAGATAGACGAACTTGACAATAACTTATGTAAATGCCTTAAATATGCCTGTAAAGCAATTAGCAATATTGATACAATATGGGAAAATGGGGAT
>CALVAL010000044.1 GCA_944325535.1 Candidatus Gastranaerophilales bacterium | reverse complement strand
AAAAATAACACCAGATCCCCACTCATGATCATACCAAGTATGGGTTGGTGTGTATGATAAAAAATCTTTGAAAGGCAATATTCCATGCTCGATAAATCTTTCACCGACAATTAACCTTGCAAAAAAATCATAATCATAATTCGTAGATAAACACGCTAAAAATAGGCACAAAAGAGCTATGACAAAATAAAACAAAAATGTCTTTAACAACTTTTCTCTTTTTGAAATACACATATATAGAGTTCTCTCCCTACTGAAATATATTACTACAAAAAAACTATTATTGTGATAAAATTAATATGTAATTAATGGGGGAGATGTTAAATGGGTTTAACTTTAGTTGAAAAAATAATATCAGAAAACGCCGGTAAACAAGTACATGCCGGGGAATTAGTTATCTCAAAGGTTGATGTTACAGCTGTACAAGATGGAACTGGACCATTGACCGTTCAAGAATTTAAAAAGTTAGGTAAAGAAAAGCTGTTTAATCCTGAAAGAACTGTCCTTTTTATAGATCACGCATCTCCTAGTCCAAGAAAAGAGCTTTCTAATACTCATATGGTATTAAGAGAGTTTCATAAAGAATACGGTGCAGTACTTTCTGATGTTGGAGCAGGAGTCTGCCACCAAAGATTGATTGAAACTTTTGTTAACCCAGGAGAAGTTTTAGTTGGAGCTGATTCTCATACTTGTACGTCAGGAGCACTTGGAGCTTTTGCAACGGGAATGGGTTCTACAGATATTGCTGTAGCTATGGCTCTTGGTAAAACTTGGTTAAAAGTACCTGCTACATATAAAATAGTTGTTAATGGTAAATTTAAGTCAGGGATTTGTTCTAAAGATTTAATGTTGCATTTAATAGGAATGATTGGTGCAGATGGAGCAACTTATAAAGCTTTAGAATTTACTGGAGAAACAATAGACAATATGTCTATGTCAGAGAGATTTACTCTTGCAAATATGGCAGTAGAAGCAGGTGCAAAATGTGGCCTATTTGTTGCAGATGAAAAAACAAAAGAATTCTTAAAAGAACGCGGTAGAGAAGACAAATTTAGACAAATCCTACCGGATTCTGATGCTATTTATGAACGAATTATTGAAATAAATGCTGAAGATATAAAACATACAGTATCTTGTCCTCATACAGTTGATAATACAAAAACTGTTGATGAATTAAAAGATGTAAAAGTAAATCAAGTATTTGTAGGAACTTGCACAAATGGAAGAATAGAGGACTTAAGAGTTGTTGCTAATATTCTTAAAGGAAGAACCGTAAATCCAGATGTTAGAATGTTAATTTCTCCAGCATCAAAAGATGTATTCAAACAAGCATTAAAAGAAGGCTTAATTGACATTTTTGTAGAAGCAAATGCAGCTATCCTAGCTCCCGGTTGTGGACCTTGCGTAGGTGTTCATGCTGGAATTCTTGGTGACGGCGAAGTATGTCTTGCAACACAAAATAGAAATTTCCAAGGTAGAATGGGAAACACTAAAGGATTTATTTATTTAGCATCTCCTTATGTTGCAGCTTATACAGCATTAAATGGGTATATTTCTGCTGAGTAAATTTTAATATCGGGAGGTTTCAGGGTGAATCTATTATTACTAAAACAATTATCTATTTTAAGCGCTTTTGCAGGTGCTATACTAGGTTTTATAACCGTAATTCCATATTTGAGCTTTATTAGTTTTATGATATTGATATTATGCCTTTCAGCATTTATTCTTGCTTATCTAAAACAGAATGACTTAATTGGTATTATAAGCATAAAAGAAGGATGTATATTCGGTGCTGTAATAGGCTTTGTATCTTTTATTTCATTTTCAATTGTATACACCCCTATTAGTATGCTACTAGGCTGGTTAATACCTGCATACACTCAAGGCTTTTTAAGATTTTTTCTTTCAAGCTTCGGCTCTTTTATCGTAATGGTGTTGCTCATTATTCTTATGGCAGGCATAAGCGCACTATTTAATGGCTTTGCAGGACTCGTTACAGCCTATGTTTATGAACTTATTACTGGCATAAAAAAAGAAAACAACCAAAACTCTAGTGTTGATTTTGAAATCAAGTAACTAATTTATTAAACATCAGCTCTAAAATTAGACAAGACAGACTCTATTTCTTCATTAGAAAGGTTCTTTGTATTTTCTACATATTTGTTCTGCCCATGTAAAAAATCTTTTACCATTGTAAATAACACTGCACAAACTTTACTATCATCAAAAGAAGCTGGTAATACTACAGAATCAATTAAAGATGTATAATTCTTACGCGTCTTATTTTCTCTGTTATAACCTACTTCTTCTAAATTTTTATAACAATTTAGTGTAAAACAATTTGTTTTATTTTGAATAGAAGGTTCACAATCCAAAGCTATAATCCTATCATCATTGACTTGTTTTAAAGCCTCTAATATTGATTTAAATTTTTCAAAAACTCCTGATTTATAGGATTTATTAGCCAATTCTGGCCAAAAATCATACGCTATATCAGACTTTTTTATTGACATCTTAGGTGGCAATTTATACCCAAAATTTGTATTATTTATATTTGCGACTTTCATTTCAATATCCTTTGCTAGTGTATCAAATAAGTTATCATAAAACCTGAGTCCTGTTCAAGTTAAATTTTACAATTCTTAATCTCTGACTGTGATATCTTCATAATAGCGGAGGTTGAATATATGGATTTTAAATCAAAAATTAAAACAATTGAATGGCAAGGAACATACTCAAAAATGGTTGATCAAACTGTTATCCCTTATGAATATAAATTTGTAAATATTACATCAGGAGATGAAATGTTCAATGCTATAAGAGATATGATAGTAAGAGGAGCTCCTGCTATTGGTATTGCTGGTGCACATGGAGTAATTTTATATGCACAAGAATTAGCAAAGAAAGATTTATCAAGAGAAGATTTTGTTTCAAAATTAATAGATAAAGCTGAATATATGAAAACATCACGCCCTACAGCTGTTAATTTGATGTGGGCATGTGAAAAACAAATAGAAATCATTAAAAACTCTAAATCAGATATTAATGGAATTATTGAAGAACTTAAAATAAATGGAATTAAGCTAGAGAATGAAGATATTGAAATAAACAAAAAAATAGGTGATTATGGTGCAGAAGTTGTACCTAAAGGAGCTACAATCCTTACTCACTGTAATGCAGGAGCTTTAGCGACTGTTGGTTACGGTACTGCTCTAGGTGTTGTCCGTTCAGCTTACGCAAAAGATAATACCATTCAAGTATTTGCAGATGAAACAAGACCTAGACAGCAAGGAGCAAGAATTACAACTTTTGAGCTTGCAATGGATGGAATTCCAGTCACATTAATTACTGATGGAATGTGCTCATATTTTATGAAAAAAGGTATGATTGATATGGTTGTTGTAGGAGCAGATAGAATTGCTGCAAATGGAGATACCGCAAATAAAATAGGTACATATACCGTTGCGATTGCTGCAAAATATCATAATATTCCATTTTACATAGCAGCTCCTATGTCAACAATAGATATTTCAATAGCATCCGGAAATGAAATACCTATAGAAGAACGTTCTAGAGAAGAGGTGACACACATAAACGGAAAACCTATTTGTGCTTTAGAAGGAGTCAATGTAATTAATCCTGGATTTGATGTGACACCAAATGAACTAATCTCAGGAATAATTACTGAAAAAGGTATTTTAAGACCAAATTATAAAGAATCTATTGCAAAAATATTTGCATAAATAATTTATATATTATAAATAAAAACTTCCAGTCGTTTGATTGGAAGTTTTTTAATATAGACAATATTTTATTGCTTCTATTATCGAATCGGGCTTCGCAATATTTTTCCCCGCTATATCAAAAGCAGTTCCATGACTAGGAGAAGTTCTTACTATATCAAGTCCAATTGTCATATTAACAGTCTTTTCAGAAGCAACAGCCTTTATCGGAATAAGACCTTGATCATGATAGCAAGCTATATAACAATCATAAGGTTGTTTATCCCCATTTATATAGTTTTGAACAGCTTTTATAAACAAAGTATCAGCTGGCATAGGATTAGTTATATTAATACCTCTATTTCTAACAGCTTCTACTGCTGGAATAATAAAGTTATCCTCTTCATTTCCAATTATTCCATTTTCTCCGGCATGTGGATTCAAAGCACACAAACCAAATGAAGGCTTTTTGATATACAATTTATTTTGGAAATAGCTTCTGAGTCTTTCCGTTTTTTCTATTATCACTTCTTTTTTTAATTTTGAAGCTACATCTTTCAATGCACAATGTCTTGTTAGCAAAAGAACTCTAAAGTCTTTTGATACAAAAAGCATTTCAGCCTTTTGACCATCATGAGCTAAGAAATGCTCTAAAACTTCTGTCTGGCCTTCAAAATGATGACCAGCCATATTCATAGCCTCTTTTGATGTTGGCGCAGTTACGATAAATTTAGGTTTAATTTCACAAGCTTTTTGTAAGGCTCTAAAAGCAAAATCACCAGCTTCTGCTGAAATTTCACCCGGAACGACTTGGGCATTGTATTCTATATCAAGAAGTTCATAATTATCATGTAATTTTCCATATGTATTCAATATTTTTTTGTTCGAAATTATTACAATATCCTTTGGCGGTAAATTCAATAAATTTAACGCTTTTATAGTAATTTCCGCACCAATCCCATTAGGATCTCCTGTTGTTATTGCTATTTTATTCGAATAATTGTTCATGATTTTCCAAATAGTTCAAAATTTCTATTAAAGTCTTTGTGTTACCTAAATTACCAGATTTAGTAATAATCCAACGATTATTTACATCTGAACATAGTGAAATTGCCGGAACAACTTCATCTACGAGCTTTAGTTCATTTGAATTTATAGCCTTACAGCATTTATAAGAAGTTTCACCACCTAGTGTTATCAAAAATACATTTAATTTTTCTAATACACATTGGGTTAACTTAGCTAAATAGTCTGTTATTAAAAATGCTAATTTTTCTTTCGTAAGTTCAGCATTTAATGAATCGTCTGAAAATCCATCAAAATTAGTTATTAAATGAGACGTATGAACTACTACTGTAATACCACTTTTTAGATTTTCATAAATTCTTTCTACAAGCTCTGGCTTTACACCTTCTATAATATCTCTTATTTCTAATGGTATAAAATTAACATTATTTATATCATCAGACTGCTCTAATTTTTCTATTTGCTCTGCAGATATCTTAGTAGCAGTACCTGATACAATAAACTTTGGTAATTTAGGCAACTTCACAGAAACTTGCTCTTTTTCTATTCCTGCAAGCCAATATTTTGATAAGATTTGAGCCCCTGCTGCGGTTCCCGTTGGCAATAGTTTTTTCTCACATTTATTTATTGCAAGAGCTATTTGTTCTATATCTGTTATTGATGCAGAATCTGCAACAATTAATTTTTTCCCAGAATTTATTAATTCATTAATTTTTATAAGAATAGGACCAGCCCCATTCATTACAGTTTTTAAATCAATAGTTCCAATTAAATCTTTCTGTTTTTCATCCAACTGCGAAGCTAAAAGAGTTGGAATATGTGATTCTAAAATAGGCGAATGAGGATCCATTGCAATTTCAGTTCTGCCAATAGGAACACCTTTCAATAAATGGTATCCGCCTACTGTTATTCTCCCCTCTTGAGGAAATGCCGGAATGATAATAGCCGCATCATATCCTAATATCTCAAGCATTGTAAGAGTCTCTATTGCTATATGACCTCTTAGAGTTGAATCAATCTTTTTGTAATAATAATCAAACGAAAAATTTTCTGCAAAAAACTTTACAGCTTTTTCTACCTTAGATACCGCTTCCCATTTTTCAATGTTTCTTGATTCTGTAGATAGAGCCCAAACATCTGTAGCCTCTCTATCATTGGATACAGAATCACAGTTTAATATAATCTTAGTATTAGCTCCCTTTAAGTGAAACTGAAGAGCCGTATCATTAGCTCCTGTTAGATCATCAGAAATAATTCCTACAACATCAGATAAAATCATTATTCAGCGTCTCTTTTTGAACCTAACAATCTTACATTATTTGCAACAATGAGGAATCTTTCTCTTTCTTCACCAGTCTGATCAGTCCACTTACTTATAGAAATTCTACCATCTACTACGACTTGACGACCTTTTTTAATATATTCACCAGCAAATTCAGCTTGCTTATCCCATACTTCAATATTATACCAGTCTGTTACTTCTTCTTTTGTTTTAGAATCCCATCTGTTTACAGCTAGTGAAAAATTTGTTTTCACTTTTCCTGATTCAAAATATTTTATCTCAGCATCTTGACCAGCTCTACCTATTATTGTTGCGGTATTCATTAAATTTTCTCCTATATGAACTATTAAGGAAATTATAACATATAATCAATTTTAATTATTATTCTATTAATATTTGTAAATTTTTTTTGTTATTTTAGCAAAAAAAACTATGATAGGGTTTATGATAGAAAACGTAGTACATATCTTAGGTTTGGTGTGAGGGTAAAAAATTGATAACAAGAGTCGAAAGTGTAAATGCAAAATTATTGTATCCTAATAGTTTAAAAAAACAAGAAAAAAGCAGTAACAATGTCACAAATACAATTAACTATTCTTCTAAGCTTTTAGGAATTCCAAGAAGCTATATCTCATTTAGGGGTAAAACTTTTTCTGATCTTAATTTAACAGAAGATGCTAAGGCTTTAGCTGAAAGAGCTGAAAATATCGCAAAAGAAAATAAACATTCAGAAATCACTCCTGCTCATGTTATTGCAGCAAGTATAGAAGAAACAGAAGATGCTTTAAAAATGTTACCTCAAGAAGTACTAGATAGCGGAGCTATAGAATCAATCTCAACCTTAAACAAAATCGTAAATAACTCCGCTAATGAAAACATGATTGCAACTAAAGAAAATAGAGAGTATTTTTTAACATCATTATCAGAGCTAAAAGAAGCTAATATGGTTCAATTAACACAGATACCTCAAAATATCGATAATACAGATAATAAGAGCCTTGAACTAACAGATAGCTTTTACAATTTTATCAAAGAAAAAACGCAAGGAGCTCCCATAATTAATTCTATTATGTTACTTGGCACAGCGATGAATAATTACACTACAAAAGAAGATATATTCTATCCAAGTGATTTTCTAAAAGACTTTATTGCGTTAACTTATTATAAAAAAGATGATGAAATACAAGATAATTATATGAAAGAATATAATACAAGAGCAATTGATGTATGGAACAAACTAGCTCTCGGCTCAAATTTGTTTGTAACCTGCGAGGATGAAAAAGAAGCTGAAAGACTTGCAGCTAGTATTGTTAATACAGTTAATGCTAGTAAACATGGAGATGTTAATAGTAAAAATACTCTTATTTATAATTTTTCTGATACTATAGAACCAAGTTTCTTGCAAGAAGAAATCAATAAAATTAATGAAGCAATTCCTGATAAACAAAAATTATTCATACTTAATTTAGATTATTTATTAGCTAAAGGGGTAAACAATCCTGATAAAGATGTAATAGCTGATAAAATAATAGATTTACCTTTATCCTTAGATGATAAATCGCGCCTTATATTATTTCAAAACGAAAAAACAAATAGTGCATTTTTACTAGATCCAGAAGTTAAAAAGACTTATAATAACTTTATTACATACTCGATTCCTCCTATTAGAACATATGAAGCAATTGAGATTCTAAAAAAGAATAAAGAATTAGTAAAAGATGTAAAAACCTCTTTTACTAAAGATGCAATGGATAAAGCAGTATACTATTCCGATAAACTAGATGGTATTATGCCTGATAAATCCATTGACTTAATGAAAAGAATTGCTTCATATTATGGACGTGACAAAAAGAAAATCACAACTAAAGAAGTTGATGAATTTGCTCAAGTGGGATATGAGCTATTCAAAGATAAAAATGAAGGAACAAAAGTTGTATATGATACAGGAAAAAATTTAGCATCATTATATGGTAAAGATACTACCAAAAAAGACCTTGTTGCCTTAGTTCAACAAATTAAAAGAGGCAATATCGGAACTAAGGGAATAGTTATAACATCAAAAGATGAAGAAGCAGGCTCTGGTAGAAAATATACAATAGAAGCTCTTGCTGGAGAAGCAAAAGTTCCTTTTATTGAAATTGATACAACTGATTTTGCACGCTCTGAAGATGTTGATATTCTTGGACAGTCAATATCCCCTAGAAATTCAATGAGTAAAGTTTTTGCAGAAGCTAAAAAAGCTGCTGTTCAAAACCCTTATAGAACTGCTATTGTATATGTAAACAATTTTGAGGAGTTTGCTTTTTCTAGCCCATATCTTCCAGGATATAAACAAGCTATGGCGCAGCTAGAAAAAGAAATGGAGAAAGCTGAGCAAGAAAAACTCAATATTTTAGTAGTAGGCTCAACATATGAAGAATATGCTGAATACATTCCTGTTGCAGTAAGGAATTTTAATCAATCAATTAGCGTTGATTCTCCAGCTTTTAATAACAAATCTAGAAAAGATATAATCGAAAATAGAATAAAAGAAAAAAGTCTACCTCTAGCTTATCGTACAAAGGCTGAAAAAGAAGAATTGATAGATAAAATTACTAAACTTACTCAGTATATGTCTTTTGTACAAATAAAAACAATGATAGATAAGACAGAGCAAATTATGCTTGAAAGAAATAAAAAACGAGCTTCTATCGGAGATTTTATCGAATCTTATTTACAATTAGAGACCGGTAGAACATCTCATCCAGAAATGCCGGATTACAATAAACAAGCAACGACTTCACATGAATGTGGACACGCTACTAATTTAGAAGTTATGAGTGATTTACTAAAACGCAGAGGTAAACCTTGGCATCAATCAAGAGATGTCAATTTTATAACACTAGACCCAAGAGGAAATTTCTTAGGTGCAGTTTTTGAAGGAAAGACTGAAAATACAGATTATCCTTTTGAAGCTCTGTTTACCGATTTAGTTTGTGCCTATGGTGGACATTCCTGCGAAAAATTATTCTTTAATATGGATGGCTCTAGCGGTATCTCTCAAGATTTGGCACAAGCAAGTGCAGCTGCTAAAAGAGGAATTGAATACTTTGGTTTTGGGTTTAATACTGGAAAAATTTCTAATGCTGCCAAAATAGCATCCGGAAAATACAACGAATCTGTATTTAAAGATATGGAAGTTTTCTTGACGAATGCTCAAATTGCATCTGACTTGATTACGGAATGCTATAGAGGATTTAATGAATGGTTCACTAGTAAATATTCAAAACTCATAGGAACTGATGATTGTATGATTGATGGTGATACTTTTAGAAAAGCATTAGCTCATTGGAAAAAAGCTGCTACTAAATCACAAAAACAAGAAATCGAAATAATGGACGATATGATTTTGGATATTATAAAAGCTACCAAAAATGGTAAAATCTATCATCAAGTAAAAAGAGTTCTATAAACATTCTAAATTAAAATCTTAAGCTAAAAAATATCGTTGAATTTAAATAAATTCAACGATATTTTTCCGTCTATAAATTATTTGTCTACTTTTTAGCTTGCTCTTTTTTTTCTATGTCTTTCACTTTAATAAGTTTTTTAGGGTTATATGAATCATTCAAATATTCAATTTTTGCATTTTTCATAAGCCCATCTGTGAATTTTTTAAGAACTTCTATTTGTTTTTGAGTTTCTAGATAAAATTTAATTTCATCTTTTACCTTTACAAAAGGAGTAGTTCCGGCTTCCATCCTATCTGTTACTTTTATTATGTGATAACCATATGGAGACTGTACTAACGATTCACTAATTGTATTAGGTTTCATAGAAAAAGCTGCTTTTGAAAATTCTGGAACCATTGCTTCTTTAGTAAAGAAACCTAATTCGCCCCCTCTTTCTCCACTAGCTTTATCATCTGATTTAGATTGAGCAATCTTTTCAAAAGCATCAGGATTTTGCTTAACTTCTTTTAATACAGCTTCAGCTTTTTCTTTTTGAGCAGCAAGCTTTTCTTCTACTTTTTTGTTCAAATCAGTAGGATTAATATCTGGATTCTTCCCTTTTATTTGCTGGATTAATTCAATTGTATTAGCAGAAATCAAAATATGAGAAGCTCTTACTTGTTCACCATGAGTAAATTCGTTCTTATGAGAATTATAGTAATTTTCTGCATCCTTATCAGTTATATTTATTTTTTCAAGAGAATTTACTAACTTCTTAATTTTTATTTGAGTTTTTAAATCTTCTGTAAATTGTTGATTTGAAATGCCCCTTTGTTTAAGAAGTTTATTTAATTCTTCTTTTGAACCAACCTTATCAATTATTGTTTTTAATTCATTTTGAATATCTTCTTGCGTTGCGGTAATACCTCTTTTTGCAATTTCATCATCTAAAAGAGCTTTAACAATTAGCTCATTAGTAATTTTTTCTTTAAAGATGTTGAACATAGGATTCTCATCTGATTTTTCAAAATTCTTAGCGCCACCGAAAGCCTTTAAAAATGATTTATCTACACTCTTATCAAAAGCTTGATCAAAATCAGCTTGAGTAATAGTAATATCATTTACCTTTATAATACCTTCTGACTTTTGCATAAAAGTGCAACCAGAAAGTAACACAGTCGATAGAGCCAAACATGTTAATAATTTTTTCATATAATACTCCTTATAAACTCTCTACTTATAATTATTAGCCGTTTCTTTTATATAATAAAACAAATCTGATAAAATGTTAAACATTTCTTCAAAAGTTAAATTTTGGATATTAAACAATAATATAGACTTCCCATCATTACAGCTTTTTGGGGCTATCGTAAATTTTACTCTTCTTAATATATTTTTTTCTAAACCTTTATTTATTATATTCCATTCATAAGGAGTAAATGGTGAATATATACGTAATTCATTTCCAGCTTCTCTAATTATAGAAATTCCACATTCTGTAGCTATTAACCTTATTTTAATAAGTTTAATAAGATTTTCAACTTCTTCTGGAATCCTTGAAAATCTATCTTTCCATTCTGAAACTATATAATTAAGCTCTGTCTCATTTTTTACATCAGATAATCGCTTATATTCTATCATTTTTTGTTCACTAGAACCCACCCATTCATCGGGGATATATGCTGTTATATTTATATCAACAACAGTAGGCTTATTCGCTTTTATTTTTTCACCTTTTAGCTCATTAACAGTCTCTTCTAGCAATTGACAATACGTATCAAATCCAACATTTACCATATGGCCGTGTTGTTTTGTGCCTAAAATATTTCCAACGCCTCTTATTTCAACGTCTCTCATTGCAATACGATATCCACTGCCTAGGGTTGTAAATTCTTTTATTGCTTTTAGTCTTTCAGAAGCCTCTTTTGAAAGTTCCTTATTTTTCTTATATAAACAATAACAATATGCTTGTTTTTCACTTCTACCAACACGACCTCTCAATTGATACAACTGAGCAAGACCTAACTTATCTGCCTCATGTATTATCATTGTATTTGCATTCGGAATATCAATACCATTTTCTATAATAGTAGAACATAGCAAGATATCGTAATCGTGATTATCAAATCCTACAATAACATCTTCAAGTTGTTTTTCGCTTAATTGCCCATGGCCAATAGCTATTCTTGCGTTAGGAACAAGCTTCTGAAGTTCTAATTTAAACTCCTCAATTGTTTCTACTCTATTATATAAATAGAATACTTGCCCATCTCTATCTAATTCATTTGTAATGGCATTTTTAACAAGCTGCTCATTATACTCGCCCACAAATGTTTTGATAGGGAGCCTATTTTGCGGAGGAGTATTTATTACAGAAATATCTTTTATGCCTGATAATGACATATAAAGAGTTCTTGGTATAGGAGTTGCAGACATAGATATAATATCAATATTTTCTCTGAACTCTTTTAACTTTTCTTTATGGCGCACCCCAAAACGGTGTTCTTCATCAATTACCAAAAGTCCTAAATCTTTAAACTGAACATTGTCTTGTAATAGACTATGAGTTGCAACTACAACATCACATTTTCCGGTTGCAAGATTTTTCAATGTATCTTTTCTCTCTTTTACACTCCTAAAACGGCATAAAAGCTCAACGTCAATTCCAAAAGGCTTAAATCTTTCATTAATAGTTTGAAAATGTTGCAAAGCAAGTACTGTAGTAGGAACAATTACAGCTACTTGTTTTAAAGAAGTAACAGCTTTAAACATAGCTCGCATTGCTACTTCTGTTTTACCAAATCCAACATCACCACAAATAAGCCTATCCATTGGATTCGGACTTTCCATATCAGCTTTAATTTGATTAATTGATTTTAGCTGATCGGGAGTTTCTATATATTCAAAAGTATCCTCCATCTCCAGCTGCAATGGGGAATCAGGAGCGAATTCGATACCAGTTTGCATTTTTCTCCTTGCATACAGTCTTAATAAGTCATATGCAATAGTTTCAACCTCTTTTTTAACCTTTGTTTTAGTATTTTCCCAATCACTTCCGCCCATTCTAGAAAGCTTAGGCTTTATTTGCCCAGAACCTCTATACCTGCAAAGCATATTTATTTGCTCTGCTGGAATATGTAACTTATCTTTATTTGCATATTCTATTGTTAAATAATCTTTTAATTGGCCATCAAACTCTTGCTTTGTAAGACCTTTATAGATACCAACACCGTGAATAGAATGGACTACATACTCACCCTCTTGAATATCATTTATACTCTCAATATATTCAGCTTTTTCTTTATAATGTCTTTTTCTATTAGTTGGAACATCTTTTTGCCTTTTATTAAATAATTCTCTATCTGTTAGTAAAAGTATTTTTGCAATAGGAATTTCTGTACCTTGAGAAGTAACACTTCTTATATAATTAATACCCTCAAAAATCCCAAATTCTGCAAGATGAGACTTTACTCTTTCTTGAAAGTCTGTAGCTATAGTAATTTGATAGCCTTTATGTTCTTTTAAAAAAGTTGCTACAGCTTCCATATCAGCATCAAAAATTTGAATATTTCTAGCATCTAAATCAATAACTTCATTCATTTCATCTGAAAGAAAATTATTCATGTAAATCTTTTGCATTCCGGCACTTTTCTGAGTTATTTCAGCAAGTGTAAAATGATTTATTTCCTTTAACGGACATAATAGATTATTTTTTAAAGCCTCATTATACGAATTTATAAAAGTATCATCAATTTGTTGATATTTAGCTGTAATTTCTGCATATTCATCAAAAACTACAATATAGTCATATAAATAATCCAAAACACTTACTAAATTATTGTTAAAATAAGTTTGATAAGCATTTATTCCTTCAAAATAGCCTTCATTATCCAATTGTTCAACTAATTCTTTTGGAAAATCTAATGGTTTTTGATCTGATAGAATGAATTTATAAACTGGTAATATTTGAGCTTCTTTAATTTTCTCTATAGATTTTTGAGTTTCGTTATTAAAATATCTGATATCAACAATCTCATCACCCCAAAATTCTATTCTTATTGGATTTTCATTAAGACTGAATATATCAGCAATATCTCCTCTTATACTAAATTCACCAATATCCGAAACCATTGTTGAGCGTTTATAACCTAATTTTATAAGTTTATCCAATAACTCTTTTTGAGATATAGAATCACCTACTTTTAATTTTAAGGAATTACTATATAAAAAATCTTTAGTTGGAAATTTTTCAAGTAAAATCTTTACTGGAGCAATTACAACAGCTGGTTTATTTAATAAAATATCAATTTGCTTTTGATAATCATATAAATTACTATTTATAGTTTCATAAGGCGATACATTTTGATATGGTATTGTACAACTATTAATATCAAAAATACGCTCTAAATCAGCAGAATATCTTAAAGCAGCCTGCTCTGTTGAAGTTATGAATAAAACTTTTTTTTTACTAAACCGTAAAATATTACTTATTAACAACAACTTACTATAAGTAGTTAATCCAGTTATAGTAAAAGAACTTTGCTTATTTAAATTTGCAACGAATTTATCAAAAAAAACGGAATTTTCAATCATCTATTGCGGTTTGGGCTTTCGTAATCAATGCCCATCTCCTTCAGTGCAGATATAAATCTTTCAGCACAAGCATTTTGAACTTCTGGAGGAACAACCCTTAAAAGTTCGACAGTCTTAGAAATTATTGGATCTTTATCATACCACCTACAACCATTAACCGGTCTTACTAAATCATAAAATCTATCTAAAGCTTCTTTTGAGACTTTCTCCTCTAACTTATCAAGAAAAACAACAGCATGAGCTTTAAGTTCATCTTGATAATTTTTTAAAAGCTCTATTACTTCCAATAATTTTGGGTCATGGTCATACCATCTTTTATATGCCGGACTCATTAAAATCCCCCTTTTATAATGTGAGAAATTGCACTATCTTGAGCTGTTGATTTTACTACGTTTCCCCCCATTGTTTGAGTATTAAAATCATCATATCTGTAGATTTTGCCGCCTAATTTTTTTAGCTTTAGCTCAAAATCCTCATAGCCTCTATCAATATGGTGTAACTTTTCTACTATAGTTTCACCATTTGCCATTAGCCCTGCAATAACAAGAGCTGCACCAGCTCTTAAATCACTAGCTGCAACAGTTGCCCCCGTCAATTGTTTTACACCTTTTATAATTGCGTGATTTCTATCCTGATGAATATCAGCACCCATTCTTCTTAAGTCAGGAACTTGCATAAATCTGTTCTCATACAAACTCTCTGTAATTATTCCAACACCGTTCGAAGTTGTTAAAAGCGTCATCGCTATAGCTTGCAAGTCTGTAGGAAAACCAGGATATGGCTGTGTTACAAAATTTATTGAATTTAATCTATTTTTACAACTTACTTCAATAGTAGTTGGCTCTACTAGTTTTATACTTGCACCCATCTTTATTAACTTATCATTAAAGAAAGTTAAATGCGCTGGATAAACATTTTTTATAATAGCTTTTCCTTTAGTTGCAACAACAGCAGCCATAAACGTTCCAGCTTCAATTCTATCTGGAATTGTTGTATACTCAGCAGAATGCAATTTATCAGGAGATACTCCATTAATTATAATCTCTGAAGTTCCAGCTCCTGAAATATCAGCGCCTATCGTATTTAAGAAATTTGCTAAATCAATAATTTCCGGTTCTTGTGCTGCATTTTGTATTCTTGTAGAGCCTTCAGCAAGAACTGCTGCAAGCATCAAATTTTCTGTTGCACCAACAGAAGGAATATCGAGATAAATATCAGCTCCAACTAATTTATTAGCTTTTGCATGAACATATCCATTTTCTATTTTAATTTTCGCACCAAGAGCCTCAAGGCCTCTTATATGAAAATCGACACGTCTTTCACCTATAGCACAACCGCCAGGCAAAGCTACTATCGCCTCTTTGCATCTTGACATTAATGCACCTAGTATAATAAAAGACGCCCTCATTTTACTTACAAGTTCATATCTTGCAGTAATAGAAGACAAGTCAGTAGAATCGATTATAACGGATTTTTCTTCTTTATTATATACACACTTAGCACCTAATTCGGAAATAACACTCAACATGATTTCCACATCAGTAAGCCTAGGAACATTATAAATCTTTGTAGCACCCTTTACCAAAACAGCAGCTGCTAATAATTTTAAAACAGAATTCTTGGCTCCACCTATAGAGACTTCACCTTTTAGAGCTTCTCCACCTTGTATTTTGAATTTCTCTGCCAAAATTCCTCCAATCTATTATAATAATACAATTATTATAATGAAATGTAAAGATGCAACTTAACGATAAATTTTAACTTTTAGACTAAATAAAAGCTCCTCCAAGCAAATGTCCATCATTAATATCATATATAACACATGCTTGCCCCTTTGCAACAGCAGATATTGGAGTTAAAAATCTTATTTGAACATCGTTATCATTTATTTTTACTTCTGCATATACTGCTTGCATGTTATATCGTATTTTTACCTTTGCTAAAAAATTACGCTCTTTTTGAGGATAACACCAGTTGACATCGAAAAGAGTCAAGTTATCTGAGAATAATTGATCTTTATACCCTACATAAACAGTATTTGTATTGGAATCGATTCCTGTAACATATAACGCTTCAGGGGCAGCTATGCCAATCCCTTTTTTTTGTCCAATTGTATACTGGCAAGCACCATCATGAGTTCCTAATATTTTACAAGAAGACTTATCTACAAAATTACCTGTCTTAGATTTAAAACTCTCATTGAGAT
>CALVAL010000043.1 GCA_944325535.1 Candidatus Gastranaerophilales bacterium | reverse complement strand
ATTTATTCAACAATTCTTTTTTTGTAAATTCTTTTCCCAAATAACCAAGTCCCAAAGCTTCTTTTTGAGTCAGCTCATAATTTT
Organism: Candidatus Gastranaerophilales bacterium; assembly: GCA_944325535.1. Classification (GTDB taxonomy): domain Bacteria; phylum Cyanobacteriota; class Vampirovibrionia; order Gastranaerophilales; family Gastranaerophilaceae; genus CAG-196. The sequence continues at coordinate 16,326 of CALVAL010000043.1, read as the reverse complement.
TCATTTGATAATCTAAAAACACGCTAGGTTTAGTCTCAAATGTGTCAACTCCATTTATTCGGACTTTTTCATCTTGTTCAGCTATTCCATTATCATTAAAATCAACATAGACCGTATCGCCATCAATAACTTTTATTACTTTATGTGTTTCAGGTTCAGCATTTATAATATTGCAAGAAAAACAAATCAAAAACAGTAATATATTAAATCTTTTCATAGAATTTATTATACACTAAGTTTTAAATAATAACTCCTCTCCTAATAAACTACTTAAGTTCAATTGAAAAGGAGTAACTAATATGTTAAAATAGATTATTAAATCTAGTGTTTATTATCTTCATTGAAAGGAGGCATTTATGAAATGTTATGCAATGCTCTCTATTGGTCATACGGGATGGATTAATAAGGACATACCAAAATGTGGTCCAATGGACGCTATTTGTAAGCCTATTGCACTAGCGCCTTGTACATCTGATGTTCATACAGTATGGGCAGGAGCTATCGGAGACAGACACAACATGGTCTTAGGACACGAAGCTGTTGGAGAAATCGTAGAAGTCGGGAATTTAGTAAAGGATTTTAAAGTAGGCGATAAAGTCTTAGTATCTGCGATTACTCCTGATTGGAACTCGCTTGAAGCGCAAGAAGGATACGCTATGCATTCAGGCGGTATGCTTTCAGGATGGAAATTTTCTAATTTCAAAGATGGTGTCTTTGCAGAATACTTCCATGTAAATGATGCTGATGGTAATTTAGCCCTGCTTCCTGAAGGAATGGACTTAGGTGCCGCTTGTATGATTAGTGATATGGTACCAACCGGATTCCATGGTGTAGAGCTTGCTGATGTACAATTTGGAGATAATATTGCTGTAATAGGTATTGGGCCAGTGGGGCTTATGTCCGTTGCAGCTGCTGCAATAAGAGGTGCTGCAAATATTTATGCAGTCGGTTCCAGAAAAAATTGTGCAGATTTAGCTCTAGAATTTGGTGCTACAGATATCATTAACTACAAAGAAGGTGATATTGTAGAACAAATTCTTGATAAAACTCATGGCAAAGGTGTTGATAGAGTAGTCGTTGCCGGCGGAAACAACGACACCTTTGACCAAGCATTCAAAATACTAAAGCCTGGAGGAAAAATTGGCAACGTAAATTATTTAGGCGAAGGTGATTACATAAAAATCCCTCGAATTGAATGGGGATGTGGTATGGGACATAAGCAAATTACAGGAGGACTCATGCCTGGTGGACGTTTGCGTTCAGAAAAACTAGCAAGACTAGTTGAAACAGGAAGAATTCATCCTGAAAAACTAATTACCCATAAATTCCAAGGTCTTGAAAATGTAGAGCAAGCTCTTATGCTTATGAAAGATAAACCTCGTGATTTAATTAAGCCTCTTGTAATAGTCTAAGTAATAAAAAAAGGAATTCTAGTGGATTCCTTTTTTTTATGTTAAAATATCTCTAAAATAAACTACTGGAGATATGAAAATGGAAAATCATAAACATTCTCATTCTGTATCTGAAAATAATGAGAAAAAAACTTTAGCTGTAATTATTTTTACAATAATAATGATGTGTGTCGAAATTGCATATGGATATATCACTCATTCTATGGCACTACTTGCTGATGGATACCATATGGGAACACACGCTCTCGCATTAGGACTTACATACATTGCATATATTCTTACTAGAAAATTTGCAAATTCAGAAATTTTTCTAAATGGACCTGATAAAATTGGAACACTTGCAGGATATACCAGCTCTATTTTTCTTGGACTTACCGGTATTTGGATAATAATTGAAGCGATCGAAAGATTTTTTAATCCTCTAAAAATTGATTTTAATGATGCAATACTAGTTGCAATTATAGGATTAGTTGTAAATGCTGTTTGTATACTTATCATGGAAGGGAAACACTCTCATAATCATGAACATCACGAAAAAGAACATAAAGAAGATTATAATTACAAAGCAGCTTATTACCACATCCTAGCTGATGCTCTTACTTCTTTACTAGCTATTGGTGCTTTATTAATTGGAAAATACTTCCATATAATTTTCTTAGATTCAATTGTTGGGATTATAGGAGGTATTCTAATATTGAGCTGGACAATCAATCTTTTAAAAGGAACTGTAAAAATACTCTTAGATATGAAAGATTGCAAGTAATCAGGAAGATTTTTCACCATTACGATATCCAATTCCTGCTCTATAGCCTGATATTGAATATAAAATAGGAAGAGCTGGTTCTATCCACTTAAGCCCAGATAGAACAGCTACTGTAGCTACATCATCCAGATGCAAGCCCAAATCCATAGCTTCAGGTTTTCTTTCTGAATATAAATTTTGACTATTTTTATCTTTCTTATTAGAACAGATTAAAGGCTCAATACACTTTTTACTAATCAAATTCGCAATTACACTCCCTCCAATTACACCTGTTAATATTATTCCCGATACCATTCCTATTGCTCTTGCAGACTTTGATTTAATATTATTTTTTTCTAGAATCCCTAAAGCTATTCCTGCTCCTACATTACATAAAAATATATTTGCTAAATATTGATACACTCCTTCTTTTATTTTATTAGGAACTTTCTCTTTCCAATTTTTATCTACCGCCACATCTCCTGAAATTCCGCCCAATATTCCTCCTAGCACAGGAATTAGTCCCATAAGAGATAACCTTTTTATCTCTCCAAAAATATCTTTTGAAGTTATATTCTCAGGCTCAGGAATAAATCCATTCAAAAACTCCTTACCTGATTTTTTATCTCCTAATTCTTTATAAATTTTGGAAATTTCTGATAAATTTAAGATTTTATTTTTTCCTTTTTCTAAAATTTTTTGAGACTCTTTACTTACCTTATTTGTCTTTATAAACTCATCTACTAATTTTGAATTACTCTCCTCTAACTCTTTTAAATTTGTACTATTACTAAGCCCTTTTATACCAAGAGATTTTACGCCTCTAGTAGATACCAAAGCCGATAATATAGTAACAGATAGTACACTAAAAAGCCTAAATGTCTCATTTTTTTGCTTTTCTTTTTCAGTATTTTTAATATGATTACCCAATACAAAAGCTCCACCAAGCCCCATAATAAAGGGCACAGACTGAGAAAATTTCCCTACTAATCTAGGCTGATCTAAAAATTTTCCAAGTGCTAAAATCCGACTCATTTTTCTCCTTTTGTTAGCTTAAACTAACATTTTATTTAAAAAATTTTCTTTTTTTATTTTTCGATTTTTTCTACATAACTAATTAACTTATCTAGAGCATTGTTAGAAATCACATGTTCCACTCTACAAGCATTTTCAGAAGCTTCTTCAGAATCTAGGCCTAAAATTTCGTAGAAAAATCTATACAAAATCTTATGCTTTTTTATAACATCTTTTGCAAGATCTTCACCTAATTTTGTAAAAGTAATTTCTTCATAACGACCATGATTTATTAACCCCTTTGTTGCAAGATTTTTTAAAGCTTCTGTAACAGAAGAGCGTTTTACATTTAACCTCTTTGCAACCTCAACAGCTTTCACAGACTGGTTTTTCTCATAAATTTCATACAAAGCTTCTATATAATCTTCTAGACTTGCAGATAGGTTTAATTCGTTCATATTTACCTCAAAACAATTGTAAGGCAAACCTAACAAATTTGCAAGATACAATATTTATGATTTTAAATATTCTTCTATAAAACCGTCTAAATCGCCATCCATAACTGCATCTACATTCCCAACTTCATATCCGGTACGATGGTCTTTAACCATTTTATAAGGATGGAATACATAAGAACGGATTTGAGAGCCAAAATTTATATCAAAATTTTCACCCTTTAATTCTGCCAACTTCTTTTCGTGTTCTCTTTGTCTTATTTCAAGTAATTTAGAAGCAAGCATTTGCATAGCATTTTCTTTATTTTGAAGTTGCGAGCGCTCTTGTTGACACTTTACAACAATTCCTGTAGGTTTGTGTAAAATTCTTACGGCAGTTTCTACCTTATTGACATTCTGCCCGCCGGCACCACCTGAGCGCATAGTATCTACTTCAATATCTTCTGGAGGAATTGAAATAGTTTTTTCATAATCAGGTATTATCGGAGACACTTCACAAGAGGCAAAACTTGTCTGACGTTTACCATTAGCATTAAATGGAGAAATTCTTACAAGTCTATGAACACCTTTTTCTGCTTTAGCGTAACCATAAGCATACTTACCTGTAATCTTTATGGTTGCTGATTTTATCCCAGCTTCTTCTCCATCAGACTTATCAATTAATTCGACTTTCCAACCTCTTGATTCAGCCCAACGCGTATACATTCTAAGCAGCATATTTGCCCAATCCTGAGCATCTGTTCCTCCGGCTCCGGCATTAATTGAAAGAAAGGCATCAGCCTCGTCATATTCTCCTGATAACATTTTTTGTATATCATATTTCGCAAGTTCTTTTCCCAACTGAGCTAGTTGTATATTACTCTCTGCTATCAATTCTTCATCAGCTATTTCTTGAGCAGTTTTAGCATCCTCTATTATAGAATCCCATCTTGAAAACATTTCTAGAGTTTCTTTGATTTCTCTTGATTTTTGTCCTAATTCTGACGCTAAATTTTGGTTTGACCAAACTTCCGGAGTCTGCAATCTAACCTCAATTTCAGACAAATCTTTTTTTAATTTATCAAAATCAATATTTTTTTTATTCTGATTTACATTTTGCTCAAGTTCTTGCAAATTCATAATTTTTCCACTAACTCTACGACTTTTTTATGTATATTTTCTATTGTATCAGAAGAATTTATAACCTTAACTCGTTCAGGTTCTTTTTTAGCAATTTCAAGATATCCATTGCGAACTCTATTAAAAAATTCTACACCTGCAGATTCCATTCTATCTTTTTGAGAACCTACTCTTTTCATCGACGTTTCTATATCAATATCAAATACTATAGTTAAATCTGGCTTCAAGCCACCAGTTGCAATATTATTAAGGTAATAAATTCTATCTAAATCTAACACTCTTCCATAGCCTTGATAAGCAACTGTAGAATCAGTATGCCTATCACAAAGAATAACCTTACCTTCATTTATTGCTGGCTTAATTATACAATCTACATGTTGAGCTCTATCTGCTAAAAACAAAAAAGATTCAGCTTGAGGAGAAACCTCTCCATCATAGTTTAGAAGAATTTCTCTAAGCTTTACCCCAAGGCCTGCAGCTCCAGGCTCTCGAGTAAGCAATGTAGAATATCCATTCTTTTTTAAATACTCATCCAAAAGCTTAATTTGCGTGGTCTTACCACACCCATCAGCCCCTTCAAATGTTATAAATAAACCTTTTTTCATAGGCATAATTTTAACATAAACCAATTAATCTCTACAAGTTTGTTTTTTGATCTAACTTAAAATAATCTATAAGTTTTATTATGGATAAAATTTCTTCAAACATAACAAAGAATTGCTTGGAATCATTAATAGGTTTTACCAAAGAACAAACAGAAAATAAATCTTTTTTTACGCTTAGTCCTATAAGCAGATATTTTTTATAAAAAGCACAGTAAACTTTTTCTGCATTAAAAGCAAGTTTCATATTATTCAATCTTTCCATAAAAGATGGAGTTATTAAATATCTGGCCTCAACCTCATCATCGGTAAACACATCATATTTCTTTTCAAAATTTACATCTTCTAGAGTTGTATGTTTTAAAGATAACTTGGGTGGTATATGTAATAACGAATCTGGACGAATAACCGTGTTACCTTTAAAACTCTTATTCATATCAAGTTTTATCAATGCGCCTTTAAATACAACACTTTTATGATTACTGTCAATTTTATTTATATAACTCGCCTCATTGATTTCGTAATTAACATTTTTATATTTGCCTTTAAAATTATCATCATATACAGCACAATTAAACATAGGAAATATACAAGATGGCAAAACTAAGTTTTCAAAAGAACAATCACAATATTTCCAAATTAAATTATCGTAACATTTACAAGTGAGAGGCATTATATGCTCTTTTATTTTACTTTCAAAATTTTTCTTTTTTTCAATGTAAATAAAAATTACAATAATCGCAAGAACAATTGCAGCAAGAAAAGCAAAAAACGGTTCATAAAATATCATAAAAATTTCTATTAGAGTAGCTATTATTACATAAATTTTAATCTCTAAAAGATTCTTTTTTCGTTCATTTTCATAAATGAGAAGCTGTGGTGAAATTGTCTTAAAAAAGCTTTCTTGAAATTCTTTTCGCATTTGATTATAAGTTTTCTGTTCTTGCATATGCACCTCAATATAAATTTTATAAACCAATTTTTTGATCAAGCTTAAAATAATATATAAATTCAAATATCATAATTAAATCTCTGAAAATCTTATCATAAATTTCCTTATCATATAATGTTTGTCCTGGTTTTAAATCGAACTCAAAAAAATTACTACTACCATCTAGAAATGAAGTAATAGGATCTCCTAATAAAAGATAAATATTACCTTTATCAAAAATACAATAAGTTTTTAATACAAATACAACAGTAGAAAGATTTTTAAATCGCTCAATAAATGTTGGAGTAATAAGATATCTAGCTTCTACCTGATCATCAGAATATACATCAAAACATTCATTGAAATCTGAATCTTCTAGCATGACCTCTTCTAAGTTTTTATCCATTCTTGAATATATCGATTTCATGGATATACCATCTTGCGTAAGTTTAATTGTTTTTGATCCGCTTTTTTTATCAGTAAAGGAAATTCCTTTTGTATCAAATGAAACTTTTTGTCCCATAATTTCTTTTTGAGAAAAAGCGAATTTAACTACCGGACTTGTGAGGATAGACATTAATTTAGATGGAATTATTCCATTATTTTTTTGATTTACTATCTTAATATTCCTTAATAGCTGTTCATAGCTCATTGGCTTTTGTCTTATTACAGTAGTGCCACTGAAATCTTTATTCATTTTTATTTTTAGTAATAATCCTGAAAAAACTCTGCTCTTTGACGACTCGCCATTCTTTTTTTCATATTTGAAAATATTCATTTCATTTATGGCAACATCTAAATCTTTATATTTACCAACAATTATATCATCATCTATTTTTCTCTGAGCATCAGCAAATAGCCCAAATCTCTGTAAATCAGCCAAGGTTACTATTGGTTCTTTAACATATTTAAAACGACCAAATACTGAAAGTATATTCATTAATAGTTTATTTTTTAGCTCTAGCCTATAGGCTCTCTGTTTTTTATAAATTACAAAATAAGTTATAAATAAAAAGATACAAAATAAAAAACCAGATGTAAAATCCAAATAGTTAATCCTATATAATACGTAAAGAATCACAATACACGCTAAAAAAATCAAGCCATATACATATAATATTTTATTTATTTGTTGCCTTTTTTCTTCAAGCTCTTTAATCTGTGGTTCTATTTTTGATTTAAAAACTAAATCAAACTGTTTTTTATATTTTTCGATGTCCATATAAAACTCCTAGATTATTTGCATTGTCCTATTTCAAAAACTCTGCAGCATTAATTGGTTGACGCTCTTTTTCTTCTATTTTGAAAAAGTCAACAGCTTTAATATTTAGCATTCTTGCAAAAAATGAAGAAGGAAAAATTTCAACAGCATTTTTAAGCTCATTTGCAGCAGAATTATAAAACCTTCTTGCAGCAGAAATATGTTCTTCGACTTCATTATAAGTCTGCATTGCAGTTACCATAGTTTGATCTGATTTTAACTGAGGATAATTTTCTGCGGCTACAATAATTTGTCCCATTTTTTGAGCAATTTGACTATCTAAAGCAATTTTTCTATCGATATTACCAAACTCAGCAGATAGCTTCATTGCTTCACCTCTCAGTTTAGTAATATCTTCTAATAAACCACGCTCATGCTCCATAAATTTTTGAGCAATCGTCAAAATATTTGGAATTAAATCATATCTTTTTTTAAGTTGAACATCAATTGAAGAAAAGGCTTCCTGCACTTTATTCCTTTTTTGTATTAAAGAAACATAGACACTATATCCCCATATACAAATTGCTCCTGGTATAATTAAAATTATTGAAGTATCTAACATATAAATCTCCCTCTATTACTAAAAACCGTTTAAACTACCACCATCTTTTGTTTTATTAAAAATTATTGCTAATACCAAAAGTAAAAGCACTAGAGACAAGACCATTGCAAATGTCGCAAACTCATATTTTTCATATTCGATCACAATTTCCACTGGCTGTTTCTCGGAAACTAAATTCCATTGATATTCTGTATCACTCAATACTTTTGTCGCATTATGTTTTTTAGGTTTTTTAGGAACTTTTATTGTTAATTCTGCAACAGGCATCATTCCTGGAGTATTTTCAACCATACTTCCCATTGCATCAGTAAATTGTGCCTGTTCTTTTGGATTATAACGAGAGGTCATCACTGCTCCATTTTCATAGACAGTTTTTTCTATTACATCACCAGTAGCCTCATCTACAATTTTTTCTTTTGAAACAATTTTATTTCCATCCATAGATTCAGAAGTTTCTTCTACTTGTTCTTGAGGAGTACCATTTAAGAAACTTCCTTCTGGATTATTTTCAAATGCGGCATTAATATTACTATACAAATGAATTTTATATACATTTTTCAAAAACTTCTTTTCTTTTGAAAAAACATTTTTGTTACTTTCATCACTAACAAAATTTTTAGGCAAAGATTGAATTGTTTTATCAAAATCTATATCTTTTTTATTATAGTAAGACCATTATAAACATCATCACTATATGATTTTACCTCATATCCTTTCTGCTTATACTCTTCTGATGTTTTCGCAACTTCTTCCTGTATTTTATCTTCTATATTTGCATCAAAAGATTTTAACATACTAAGGTTCATAGCCTCAGTCTCAGATATTGTAACTTTATCATTTTTATCAATTTCTATATTATAAGAATATTTAACACATCCAGTACATAAAAAAGTAATTATACAAAATAAACACAAAAGAGAAATCTTCTTCATAAAACCTCACATTATCGTACTTTATAATTCTAAAATAGCTTTGAAAATATTAGAATCATTCACATAAAGGATTTAATATATGTTTCCGTACATCCAATATGTTCTAAAGACTTTTTTTACATAATTCTTGGTCTCTGGATATGGTATTTGTTCTACAAATTCATCAGCATCGTTGTAAATAAGCTTTGAAAACCAATTATTTACCGACCCGATACCGCCATTATATGCAGTAATTGCATATAAATCTTTATTACCTAAAGCTCTTTTCAGACTTGTATAATACAAGCTACCAGCAGTAATATTTGCAGTTTCAAGATTCAAATTCGTTGGAAGATTATGTTTTTGAACAACCTCATTATACGTTGCAGGCATTAATTGCATAAGCCCAACTGCCCCTACTGCACTTTTAGCAAATTGATTAAAATGACTCTCTTCTTTTATAATTGCTTCTAAAATAATAGGATTATTTTCACCTTTAACTCTATCTACAATATCATAATAATGAGTAGGATAAACAAGTCGCCATCTTAAATCATCAAAGCTTGGTTTTACTTCCATTTCTTCCATAGCATTTCTTGCTAAAACAGCTGATATTGTATAATTTTCTTTTTCATATGCAATCCAGCTTTGTATAAATTTATCTTTTTTGCATAATTCTTCTACCAAATCATAATCTTTTAAATAAGCAAGTTTTACTACCAAATTATTATCTAAAGATTTTTTATAAGGGAACACGACAGGCTTGTCATTAAGTTCCAAAAATGGCAGAACTCCATCATCTTTATATAAATTATAATTTGCTCTATAAGCATAATAAGTATCCGGATAAGTATTTATTACTTGCTTATAATAGTTATTAGCACTTTCATAATGTTTTAACTTAAAAGCAATTTTACCCATAAAATACATAACTGCCGGACTTGAATTTACATTTGGAAACTTTTTCATATGCAAAAAACCAAGTCTTTGAGCATCTAAATACTTCTTTTGCAAATATTTTGTAATAAACAAGTTATATAACGAATCTGCAGAAAATTGCCCATTAGGATATTTTTCATATAAAGTCCTGTAGCAAGCCTCTTTGAAATTATTTTCTACTACTTCATTACAATTTAAATATGCTATGTAATCCGCACCATTTGAAGTTAAATTCAATGACGCAAGCTTTGAAATTCCATCTTTTCTCAATGGAAATGTCGATATGTAGTTATCAATAACCTCATATACATCCTCATTAGAAGTATTCATTGCATGATTTTTTAAACCTAATTCAGTATAATAATTCCCTTTTTCTTTATTTCCAAGCTTATATTCATTTTTAGCAAAATCCGACCAACTCTCTGCTAGTGTAGTTTTATTCAAATAAAGTTTTGCTTTTTCATACTCACCATTTTTATAATAAGCTTTTGCGATCAAAAGATTATCATAATTTGAAAGATTTAAACCTAACTTCACAATTTCTTCAATTGAAGCAATTGCATATCTTCCATCAGGAGCTTTTTCTATATAATTTTTAAAATTTATTAACGCTCTTTGTTGAGCTTTTTCCAAGCGTTTCCCTTCTTTCGGAGCTCTTTCTAGTTCAATTAAACCCAAATAATACTCCGATGCGATTGCATAATCACTTGTCGGATATTTTTTGATAATTCTCTTAAAATGTTTTTTTGCATCCTTATCTTTAATTTCATACATCAAATTTGCCATATTATATTCACTTATAGGCAATATCGAAGATTTAGAATTTGAATGCACAATTCTATTATATTTTTTTATAGCAAGCTCTTTTTTTCCCATATTTGTGGCACATCTTGCTTGCCTAAAAAGAGCCGGAGCCTTTAGAGTTGACCCAGATGGAACTTTTCCAAAATCTTGATACGCTTTTTCATAATCACTGGCTTTATAATCATCTAGTGCAACTGAATAATTCTCAACCCCTCTAGACTCTGCCGAAGTATGGCTATATACAAAATACCCAACAGTAAATAACGCCAAGAATATCACTATATATAAATCATACTTTTTTCTGCTTCTTCTCATTCAAATCTTTCCCAACTCTCTACTATACAAAATCTTAGCTAAAAGACCAACGCTATTCTATTACCATTATTTTAATATATAAATATGCAAAAACAAAATCGCGTAATAAAAAATTACATTCTTTCTTCAGAACCCAGAATTATTGACGATAAAAAAACTCATCAAAAAAGAAAAAATATTAAAATAATCTATTGTTCGCTTTGAAAATTAGAAATATCATGTACTCTCAATGCAAAATATGGCTTATTTTTTCCTTTTTCTTTTAAGAACATAACAAAAGTATCATCTAGATAGAATAATCTTGGTTCTTCTGGTGGCAAAAGAGCTGTTGTCATAGCTGTCATCGCAGCTTCGCTTTTTAGCTTTACACCATAATTATTCATTTCAAACTTAACGCTCTCCAAAGCTTGTTCTATTATTAGGTTTGTTCCTTTAACTCTTTTGTTTGCTAACTCTTCAAAATCACGTTCTTCAAAAAACTTTAGATTTGGAACTCTTAGCTCATCATTTTCTCCAAATTTATTATCACCCTCATAAGCTTGTGATTTTTTTAACATATCAGAGTATATATAATTAAAAGTCTTCGTATTTGAAGTCTTATATAAAAATACTTCATCTTTTTTGTTAGTATCTAAAACAACCGCGAAATCAGAAGGATTATTATAGAAAAGAACTCTTACACTATCATCTAATTCTTTATTTGAATTATTATCTATACCAAAAAATTCAGCTTCTTGATCTCTAAAATTTAATCTACCTAATTTATCAAACGGATTAGTAAATTCGAAATCCTTATTCAACATTGCATAAATCAAAAATCTATCTTTACTTGGTGTTAAATCCAATTTATCTAAAATATCACTAGTTGCATTAAATTTCTTTTTAATATTCTTTGCAATTACATTTTTTGTATTTCTTTTAATTTTACCTACATATTTATAAAAACATTTTTCAGATAAGTCATCTTCTGTAAATGCTTGACGATTCAATTCATTCACCATAATTGGAGTTCCTGCTGGGAACTTGATCTGCGTGAATGCAATTTTATCCATAAAATCATTCCAAACAAGCTGGAATGTACCTACCCAAACTCTATCTTGAACGTTTGTTTTAGATTGCATAGTAGGCAATATCTCTATATTTCCTGCAAAAGCAGGGGAAAACATAATTAATGTTAATAATATTGATAAAAATAATTTCTTCATAGCATACAAATTCTAACAAGAAATTTTTAATAAAACAATCCTTTTATGATACTATATTTTTCTAGAAAGAATAAAATAATTTTAGGTACTAGTAGATGAAAATAGCACAATTTAAAGTCGAAGAATGGATGAATAAATATGAAGCAAGTGCTAAATATGATTTAACCTCAACTTGCATTTCCCCATTAAGCATAAATGAATTGCCTTTTGAAGATTCTATTTTTCAAAAAAAATTAACTTATGGCGACATTGAAGGCTCATTGAGACTAAAAAATGCTATTAAAAATTTATACACCAATCAAGAAGAAAATAATATAACAGTAACTCATGGCGCAATAGGAGCTAACCAACTTGTATTCCTTTCTTTGCTTGAAAAAGGAGACGAAGTGGTATCTATAGTTCCAACATATCAGCAACATTATTCAATACCAGAATCACTGGGCTGCAATGTTAAATTATATTTTTTAAAAGAAGAAAATAATTGGCTGCCTGATATAGAAGAATTAAATAAAATTATTACACCTAAAACAAAGCTATTATGCTTAAACAACCCAAACAACCCTACTGGGAGTGTAATCCCTAATAATATGCTTTTTGAAATAGTAAAAATAGCAGAAAAAAATAATATTTGGATTTTATCTGATGAAGTCTATCGGGGCTTAAATTTATATGGAAGTCCTTATTCTGAATCTATTGCTGATATTTATGAAAAAGGAATAAGTGTTGGAAGTATGTCAAAAACATACTCACTTCCTGGTCTAAGAGTTGGCTGGATTGCAGGCAGAGTCGATTTAATAAATGAAATAAATCACCAAAGACAATATAACACAATAAGCATAAGTATTTTAGACGATTATTTTTCAGCTATCGCTTTAGAAAACAAAGAAATTATTGAAAAAAGAAATTTCGAAATACTAAGAAATGGCGAAAAAGTACTAAGAAACTGGCTTGCAAAACAAAATCAATTCAGCTGTATTCTCCCAAAAGGAGGGACTACAGTTCTAGTTAAATACAACTTTAATATTTCCTCAAAAGAATTCTGCAAAAACTTGCAAAAAGCAACAGGAGCAGCTCTTTTACCTGGAGAAACAATGGAGATGGAAGGCTTTGTAAGATTAGGGTATTGTTCTGATAATTTAGAAATAGCACTAGATAAAATATCTGATTATACAAATAAGCAGTATCATATATCTTAAAAGTTAATAATTATGTATAATAAATTTAATGAAAAAGATTTTAACAATTGCATTAATACTAACAGCTGTATCTATTTTAAATGTATTTGCCTCGAATGAACATAGAGTATTAAAAGTCATTGATGGCGATACCATCTATGTTGATTTTAATGATAATGGAATAGCTGAACAAGATGAAAAAGTCCGAATAAATGGAGTTGACACATATGAGACTAAGCCTAGCGTGTTTTTAGATTATCAAATGAAAAATTATGAGCTGACTCAAAAAGAAGCTTTGGGACTCGGATATTTTGGAAAAGAATTTGCAAAAAAAGAATTGTTGAATAAATCAGTAAGAGCAGAATATACAGCAGAAAGACAATTTGATAAGAATAATCGACACTTGATGTCTATTTATTATGATTGTAACAGGCAGGATAAATGCAAAAGCTATGAACAGGAAGTCTTAAAAGCAGGACTTGCAACCGTTTTTGATAAGTCAAATATTGCAGATGAACTAAGAGTATATGAAAATATTGAGAAGGTAAAATCTAACGCAAAAAAGGCAAATAAGCTTGATTTAGTTTTATTAAACAAAAAAACAGGTAAATATCATAAACCTGATTGCGAATATGTAGAATTTTTAGGTGGTGCTGAGCTTGTACAAAAAAAAGAAATCAAAAATGCTAAGGGCGCTCAATGTTGTATAAATTTAAATACAAATAGTATTAGACAAAAAAGAATGGCTGAAATATTAGCCAATTTGGAAGAAAATAACATAGCAATATATTTTGTTGATCCTTTAAAAAATAAAAAACCTATTAATGAGCCTGACAGTGATCCAGCTCTTGCACTATTGGCATTAATTAATAATGCTAAAGAAAGCATAGACTTTGCTATTTATGGTATTGGTGGACAAGATGAAATTTTTAGGGCTTTAGTAGAAGCTCAAAAACGAGGAGTAAGAATACAAGGCGTTACAGATGTAGATATGAATTATAAAAATGTTTATCCTGATACTTTTCGCTTGATATCAATACTAAAGGATATTGTAGTTGATTTTGATTCTACAAAAAAGACTGAAGAAAAAATTCGTCCACATTTTTACAAAAATAATATAAATTTACCATATATGCAAAATATAGCGTTTGATGTTAATCATAATTCTATAGACCGTTCATATGTAAGTAAACAAGGAATTGTAATTCAAAAAGGTATAATGCATAATAAATTTTTTATTATAGATAATCAGTATGTATGGACTGGCTCTACGAATGTTAGTTCAAGCTGTATGACATATAATTCAAATGTATCTGTTGCTATTAAGTCTAACAAAATAGCTGAATTATACAAGCAAGAATTTGATCAAATGTTTTTTTATGGAAAATTTCATGAAAATAAAAAAGAGCTAAAAAATAACGAAAATATAAATTTAGAAAATGGAACACAACTTTCAGTATATTTTTCACCTAAAAATCAAGTTTTTTACAATGCGATTATACCACTGATTAAAAATGCAAAAAAAACAATAGATATTCCTATGTTTTATTTAACTCATAAAGGTACTATCCAAGCTCTTTTGGATGCCTCATCTCGAGGGATTAAAATAAGAATCATACTAGATGCTGTAGGAGCTCAAAGTGCATATAGTAAACACAATATTTTAAGAGAAGCTGGTATGCAAGTTAAAGTGGAAAACTGGGGTGGAAAAATGCACATGAAATCAATGATAGTAGATAATGAAGTTTTTGTAATTGCGTCTACTAATTGGACTAGCACCGCTGCTCATACAAATGATGAAAATTTATTAGTGATTCGAGATAAAAAGTTAGCAGAACAATTCAGTAATGAATTTGAAAGACTATATAATTCAATTCCTAATAAATGGTTAATAAAAAATCCATTACCAGAAGGAAGAGATTCTCGATACTCTTGTCATGACGGAGTTGATAATGATCATAATGGTCTAATTGACAATAATGATGGTAGTTGTAAACTATTTAATAAAAAATATAATGGCTTAACTCCTATATTAGAAAATTTCAACTAATTTTACTGATGAATTTTGTATTACTTTTTTTTTGTTTTTGGATTTTTCTTTAATAGCTTTAATATTCTCTTTTTTTATTAGTTCTTTTAAAGAGGAACCCATTACCCAGCCAAAATCTGTTTTCTTTTTCCCTTCTCCCTTTTTAAATTCATAGTTCATTGCTTTTTTATACAAATCAGGATGTTTTTCATATAAATTAATCCAATTAATCTTTGTCTGAAAAGGGCAAAAATAACAACCCGAACGATTAGACCATTCATAATATTTAGGCAAGCCGATTCCAGAACTATCTAAAATTTTGCATACATCATCTTTACGTATATTATATTCTATAAAGGGATGACACTCTTTTATAACATCTGTACTTCTTGATGTTTCTATTCTCTTTATCTCATCAGCTCTAATTCCTATATACAAATATGCAATCCCATCTGAATAATTTTCTTTAAGAAATTTTCTAAAAGGTTTTGTTTTTAATTCTAAAGTGCACCATCTTTTTGTAATCGAAGGTATTTGATTATAAATTTGATATATATGATCAAAACTTTTTTCGGGTTTTATTCTTATAATTTTTTTATTTAAAAATACTTCAATTTTATTCAAATAATCATACGTCTCTGGCAATTCACATTCTGTATCACTAAAAACTAGTTCTAATTGTTCAAATATTTCAGGCATATTTTCTTTCATAAAAAAAGCTAAAGCAGTAGAATCCTTACCGCCTGAAAGTGATAAAATATGGTATTCTTTCATAATTCCTCCTTACTAGATTTTACTTATCCCCATCCTATCCTTCCCCAACAGGGGAAGGAACTCTTTTTCTCTCCCC
>CALVAL010000042.1 GCA_944325535.1 Candidatus Gastranaerophilales bacterium | reverse complement strand
GAGCAGGATGTACTTAGTGAAGTTGGTCAAAAAGAGATTAAAGAAAATATCAATTACTATAAAGAAAATGCTAAGTTGATTTCAGAAACTCTAAAAAAATGTAATATCTGGCATGTTGGAGGAAAGCACTCACCTTATATTTGGTTAAAATGTCCTAATAATATGAAATCTTGGGAATTCTTTGACTACTTGCTAGAAAATGCTCAAATAGTAGGAACTCCAGGGGCTGGGTTTGGTCAAAATGGTGAAGGATATTTCCGCTTAACTTCATTTGGTTCAAAAGAAAATACAAAAGAAGCAATGGAAAGATTTGAAAAATTATTTAAATAAAAAAGGATATTAATGGGGCGGATTTGCTTAAGCAAGTCCGCCCTTTTTAAATTAAAATTTTATGATTATTCAAACAAAGCTTGGATAAATTCTTTTGATTCGAAGTCTTTTAAATCTTCCATTTTTTCTCCGACGCCTACGAGTTTGACCGGAAGTCCTAATTCTTTTGCAATAGCAAGTACGATTGCACCTTTAGCGGAACCATCAAGCTTAGTTAGTGCAACAGCTGTTAAATTAACACATTCCTTGAATACTTTTGCTTGTTGTAGTCCATTTTGTCCGGTATTAGCATCAATTACAAGTATGCTCTCTCTAAGTTCATTTGGGGCATTTTTATCAATTACATTTTTGATTTTTGATAGTTCTTCCATTAAGTTGAATTTATTTTGTAATCTACCTGCTGTATCTACTAAGATAACATCATATTTTTCATTACGAGCTTTTTGTATTGCTTCATACACAACCGATGCCGGATCTGCTTTATCTCGTCTTACGATATCAGCTCCAGAACGTTTTGACCAAATATCTACTTGTTCCTCAGCGGCAGCTCTAAAAGTATCACCAGCAGCGATTAGGACTTTTTTACCTTCTTGTTTGAACCTATATGCTAGTTTTCCGATAAGAGTTGTCTTGCCAGCACCGTTTACACCTGTTATAAAATAGATGTTCAATTCATTGTCTTTATAATTAAGCTTGCAAGAGCCTGTTTTTTCAAGAATATCTAAAAACTCATTTTGTAAAAATTCTTTTACTTGAGAAGGCTTGATTTTACTTTGGCCTCTTAATTTATCGACAAGTTCTGTTGCATAATTAACACCTAAATCTGCACTAATTAAGATATCTTCCATATCTTCAAGGACAAATTCAGAAAATTCTTCTTCTTCTGAAACTGTATCTACGATATTACCGACTAATGCCTGAGCAGTTTTTGAAACTGTATTTTTTAACTTATCGAAAAAATTAAACATTTTATATCCTTACAATATAGTTGAGAAGTTTATAAGTTGAGGAGTTGAGAAGGAATAATTTTTATTCACTACTCACTATTCACTAATCACTAGTAACTATTTAAGTCCGTTCTCAATGATTACTTTTGCTAGAATTCCGTTTACAAAAGAAGAAGAATCTTCTGTTGAGTATTTTTTAGCTAATTCAACCGCTTCATCTACAACAACTTTTAAAGGTGCTCCTTTTGTATAAAGAAGCTCAGTAATTGCAATTCTTAAGATATCTTTGTCGATTTTAACAAGTCTTGAAATATCCCATCCGTTTGCATATTTTTGGATTTCATTATCAATACTTTCATGATTTAGTTTAAACTGTTCAGCAATTTCTATTGTGTAATTTTTAACTTCTGATTGATTTTCTAATGTAGTAAATTCAGCAATTTCTAATGCAAGAATAGCTTTTTCAGCAACGTCAAGCATAGTATCCACTTTTGCAATCATTTCATCTGTCATAGGAATTTTAACAGGACGATTTTTTGCGCCTAGTGGTCTTGAAAGATTTGATTCATGTTCTGCTTCGTATGTGTCTAACATATCTTTAATATCGATTAAAGAACCAACTGTTAGTTTTAATTCTTCTGAAGCTGAGTTAGAAAGAATTCTAACAGATTTTAACATGATATCTTCAAAATCTTTTCTTGAATATTTAGTAATTTCTTTATCAAATTGAGAAAATAGGATTAACGCTAATTCTCTTGCTGCACGTCTTGCTTGCATATATTTTATCTCCTAAGTTTTAATGTTATCTATTTTGTGTTAATGATAGCATAAACTTAAAAGAAAAAATATTAATTCTTTAGAAAACTATAAGATTTAGAATATTCATTAATTTTTTCAGAAAGAGAGGATGTCTTTCCTGTTAAATCGCTAATAACAGTATTATTGGTTTGGATAAATTTTTCGCACACTTTTCCACCGCCATTTTCAATACTATTATTTTCATTCCATTCATTTAATCCATTAATAGTACTTTTTGTGCGTGATAATAAGTTACTTGATTCCTGTAATTTATTTTCGCTTCCCTTATAGTTATTTTTTGATGTTGTAATAGTAGCATTTATATTATTAATTTTTGAATTACCTTCTTGAGAGAGTTCATTTCTTTGAGCTTCTAAGGATTCAAATTCCTTTTGTTCTTCTTCGGTTAAAGTTCCTTCAAGCCTTTTATTTGCTAAATCAAAGTATCTGTCATTGGTACTTTCAATTTTACTTGAATATTCGTTTTGAAGTGAAATGATTTCTTCTTGTAAGTTTTCTATTTCAATAATATATTCATTTTGTTCTTGAATAGCATTTTGCATATCTTGAGATAAAATTTCTAACTCTTTGTTTTCTTGTTTGGCTTCTTTTTTCAAATTATTTAGTTCTGCTGCTCTATCTACTCCAAATAGTGCAGGCATATTTAAGTTGTATCCAATAGTAAGGTCAATTGTGTTTGAACTTGTCATTAATAATTATCCTCATCTTATGCTATAATATAAAAGAGAAAAAAAACTCTTCAATTTCAAATATATAAATATTTGTTACGAAACTTAATATAGGGGTGTTAATGATGAAAAAAAGAGCGATAATAATGGTAATAGATTCTATGGGAATAGGAGCTATGGATGATTATGCAGAATTTAATGACGTAAAAGAATGTAACACACTAAAAAATGTTTGTGAATTTAACAACGGTCTTGATGTTCCTGTTATGGAAGCAATGGGCTTAGGTAATATTCAAGATTTTAAAGGTATTAAAAAGACAGCAACTCCAATTGGACAATATGGTACTTTAATTGAAAAATCAAAAGGAAAAGATACAACCACAGGACATTGGGAAATTTCAGGAATTGTTCTAGATAAACCTTTTGCAACATTCCCTAATGGTTTTCCAAAAGAATTAGTAGATAAATTTATAGAAGAGACTCAATGTGGAGGAATTCTTGCAAATTGTCCTGCAAGTGGTACTGCAATTATTGAAAAATTAAATGAAGAACACCATAAAACTAAGTATCCGATAGTTTACACTTCAGCTGATAGTGTATTTCAAATAGCTTTAGATACTGATTTAATCCCTCTAGAAACTTTATATAAGTGGTGTGAAATTGCAAGAAGAATTCTTGATGAAGGAAAATATAATGTATCAAGAGTAATTGCAAGACCATATAAGGTTATTGATGGAAAGCCTACAAGAATTTCTAAAGATAGAAGGGATTATTCTGTGGCGCCATATGGAAAAACTATTTTAGATAAAGTAAAAGATTGTGGGGCAAAAGTTATTGGTATTGGAAAAATTGAAGATATTTTCTCAAAAGCTGGTATTACTCATGCAATCCATACCGGATCTAATAAAGAAGGTTTGGAATTAACCCTTAAAGCTGTTAAAGGCGAATTGGATTTAGATAGTATTAAATATGAAGATACAAATATTACAGATGATACTAAAGAAATTATTTTTACAAATCTTGTAGATACAGATATGTTATTTGGACATAGAAATAATGCAGAAGGATATGGTAAAGCAATTGAAGAAATTGATGACTATTTGGATATGATTTTACCGAATATTACAGAAAATGATTTGCTAATTGTTACAGCTGATCATGGTTGTGATCCTACTGTTCCAGGAACTGATCATACAAGAGAAAAAGTTCCAGTATTGTATTATTCAAAAGGTATTGAGCCAAAAGATTTAGGAGTAACTCTTGGTTTTGATTCAATATCCCAAAGGATAAACGATTGGTTATTTTAATTTTTTGATTTTGATAGTATAATCAAAATGAAAAATCTATTATTACAACTCGGAATTGGCAGTTTTGTCAACCGACCATATAGTTAAAGGTCAAGTAAAAACCAACTGGTAGGAGATACTAGAGAGGTTGACCAGTAGAAAGGAAATAAACTCGGAATGACAGCAATGTCTACCGACCATATAGTTCAAGCTCAAGTAAAAACCAACTGGTAGGAGATACTAGAGAGGTTGACCAGTAGAAAGGAAATAAACTCGGAATGACAGCAATGTCTACCGACCATATAGTTCAAGGTCAAGTAAAAATCAACTGGTAGGAAATACTAGAGAGGTTGACCAGTAAAGAAAATATAAACTCGGAAATGACATCAATGTCAGCCGACCATATAGTTAAAAGAAAAAAAGGAGAAAAAAATGAACGTAACAATTAATGATTCATGTGTAGGATGCGGCGCTTGCGAATCAATTTGCGAAGCAGTGTTCCATGTAGAAGATAAAGCAGAAGTTAATGCAGCTAACATTTCAGGTAACGAAGATTGCGTTAAAGAAGCAGCTAATGCATGCCCTGTATCAGCTATTGAAGTTGCATAATTAATTTGAATAATTTTCAAACAAAAGAACTGTAATTTTTACAGTTCTTTTGTTGTATAATGATTTCAAAACGGAGTATTGATTAAAATGTATACACTAGTCTATTCAATAAATAATGAAAAATCACCTGAAACTGTATATGTTAATCTTACGAATTCTTGTACAAATTCTTGTGTATTTTGTTTGAGAACTCAAAAAGATGATGTTTGTGGTGCTAATATGTGGCATGATGGCGAATATACTTTAGATGATATTATAAATCAATTTCAATCTTATAATCCTACTCCGAAGGAAGTTGTTTTTTGTGGTTATGGGGAACCATTTTTAAGAAGAGAAATGATGAAGGAATTCTGTAAGTATTTAAGAAAGAATTATCCTGAAATTAAAATCAGAGTCAATACAAACGGGCATGCTAATGCTATTTATAAAACTAATGTAGCAGAAGAATTTAAGGACTTGATAGATGCTGTATCAGTTAGTTTGAATGCTTCTAATTCAAGCGAGTATGATGAAATATGTAAGCCTAAAATTCAAAATGCTTATAGCGAAGTTAAAAAATTTATTAAAGCATGTGTGGATGCTGGTATTGATGTATCTACTAGTGTAGTTACAGGCTTTGATAAGATTCATAATATAGATGTAGAAAAATGCGAGGAAATTTCGAGAGAGCTTGGTGCAAAATTTAGAAATAGAGAATTTATAACAAACGGATACTAGCAAAAGGAGTAAAAAATGCAAATTCAAACAGTACAAGCTCAATCATTTCAAGCAAAACAAAGATTTTTACCTAAGAATACCCATTCTCAAGTTAAAGAATTATTGAATAGAATGAATTCCCAGACAAAATGTGTAGAAGATGATATGAGATTTTCAGCAGATATTTTAGGTATGGTGAAAATTAATTCTGAGAATGCACATTTTTTTGATAAAAGATATTTGATAAAACCTGTAAAAGATAGTTTTATCGGTAAATCTGATTTAGAGTTCGGTAAAGTCAAATTGACATTTGATAATGAAACAGGTGAAGTGACAAGATATAAGAAACCGTTTTTTACTAGTTGGAAAAAAATTATGGAACAAGCTAGTTCGATAATTTCGAAAGCTTGTGATAATTTTGGTGATAATACTCTTGTCGAAAAAAAGTTTGTAGGAATTGCTGGCATGACAGAGAAGGGTGCTAAAATAATTGAGGAAGCAAGAAGAAGAGTTGCTGCTCACACTCAAGCACATCAAGCAGGGAAGAAACTTGCATCTCAAGATAAAACATTTTTAGAGCCATTAAATGGAGTATTTTAATTGTGAAATTGATTCTTGCATCAAATTCGCCAAGAAGAAAAAAGATTTTATCAGATTTAGGATTAAATTTTGAAGTGGTACCATCTAATTATGATGAGAAGCTTGAAGATGATATTTTTTCATATGAAAAGATAGAAGATTTAGCGACTCAAAAATGTTTGGATGTAGTAAGAAGATCTGACAAAGATTCATTGGTACTTGCTGCTGATACCGTTGTCGTACTACATAATAAGATTTTAGGCAAACCCAAGTCTAAAGAGGATGCTTTTAAGATGTTAAAATCATTATCTGGAGCTACTCATTCGGTTGTTACTTCAATATGTGGTATAAATACTAAATTAAATACCGCGGCTTTATTATCTACTACGAGTTATGTAAGATTTACGAATTGGTCGGATAAAATGATAAATGAATATATTGAAAAATTTAATCCGTTAGATAAAGCTGGAAGCTATGGGATACAAGAGTTACCAGAAGGATATTTGGATAAGTACGAAGGTAGCTTTGAAAATATCGTTGGACTTTGTCCGGAATCTGTAAAAGCTGTATTAAATCAATTAAAATTTGAAAATTAGTTAAATAACAAAAACGACAAGTATTTTACTTGTCGTTTTTGTTTTGTTTAAATATTTAATTAAGCTTCTGTATTGTCAGGCAGCCCTAGAGAAATTCTTTTATCTTTTGGATTAAACTTCTCTATTTTTGTATTGATTTTATCACCTGCATTTAAGATACAGTTATTTTTGTTCTGGTATTCACTAAGAGCTGATTGAGGTAATAATGCTTCTACGCCAGCAAGTACTTCTACAAAAGCTCCAAAAGGTTTAATTCTTGTAATTACACCTTCCTTCACATCGCCTTCCTTTAACTCTTCTTCTGCTTTTATCCACGGATCAGGCTCTGTATTTTTGAGACTTAAGCTGATTCTTTGCTTGTTATAATCAACATCAATAATTTCAACATTGATTTCTTCTCCGACTTTTAGCAAGTCTGTAGGATGTTCTACCCATTTCCAAGAAATTTGTGAAAGTGGTAGCAAGCAATCAACTCCTCCAACATTTACAAAAGCTCCGAAATCAGTAATTCTTACAACTTCACCTTTAACAATTTGTCCGACTTCAACTTGTTCAAATACGTTTTTACGAGTCTCAGCCATGTTTGTTTCATATACTTTTCTATTAGAAAGAATCAAGTTGTTTTGAGATTTATCTAATGTAAGGATTTTTACATCAATTTTATCCCCAGGATTACAAATAGTTTCTCTCGCACAAAGTTGTCCTTGAGGGATAAAACCTTGAACTCCTGATACATCAACAATAATTCCGCCACGAACATTTTGTGTTACAGTAACTGAAATTGTATCATCGGCTTCTTTTACTTTTTCAAGTTCAGCCCAAGTATGAGCTAAGTGTACTTTCTTATAAGAAAGTGTAAATTTTCCGTTTTCATCACAATCTTGTGTGATTAAGAATTCATATTCAGTATTTGGTTCTAAAACATTTTCTGCTTTTGCTTTTCTATCTGATGATACTTCATAATTTGGTAGAAAAGCTGCACTTTTAGATCCGATATCAACAATTGCGCCATCAGAATCAAATGCGCAAATAACTCCTTTTACAATATCACCACGTTTGAATTTGTAGTCATACTTCTCTAAAAGAGCCTCAAAATCACAATCTGAATACTGTTCAATCATTCGTATTCTCCTTTTTCCAAATAAACACAGGGCTATTATAGCATATTTAGCTTAAAAGGGCAATAGGCTTGGCTTAGATGAATACTTTAAGCGGTTTTATTTCACTAGATTGGCTTTCTGCAATAGAAATAAGATTATTTTGGTAGATTAAAATAATTATTCCGTCTTTTATTTCTTTTTTTATTTTCATGCCATGTGAAATTTTTTCGTATTCATTTTCATTTAATTCCACTTTGTCTAAGTTTAGTTTTTCTAATGGAGGAATTAATATTTTTTCAATATCTTCTTTTGTTTTTAAATCTTCTAATTTGGTAGAAGTCTCGATTTTAAAGCTTCCTGCTTTTACTCTTACAAGTTTTATTAAATGTCCGAATACTTCCAAATTTTCACCCAAATCATTGGCTATTGAGCGGATATATGTCCCTTTTGAACAATCTATATAAATTTCTGCCTGATTAGTTTGTTTATCAAATTTTAGAAGTTTAATTTCATTAATGCAAATTTTCCGAGGTTTAATTTCAACTTCTTCACCGTTTCTTGCATATTCGTATAATTTTTTTCCATTTACTTTAATTGCTGAAAATATCGGCGGCATTTGTTCAATCTCACCTTCGAAATTTAATAAAGCTGTTTCAATATCTTCATTTGAAATTTCTTTTGAAGAGGTCTTAGTAACATCTCCTTCAATATCATAAGTTGTGGTAGCAGCCCCAAATTGAACAGTGCCAATGTAAGCTTTTTCATCATCAAGATATTCAATTAATCTTGTTGCTTTACCTATGCAAATTGGTAATACTCCTTCTGCAAAAGGATCAAGAGTTCCTGTATGACCGATTTGTTTTATTTTAATAATTTTACGCAAAACAGAGACGACATCATGAGATGTCATTCCTTTTGGCTTATAGATATTCAAAAATCCGAACATTTATTTGATTTCGCCTTTAGAAATTTTGTCGATCAAATCAAGAACTTTTGAACCTTTTTCAAGACCGTCTGAGTATACAAATTTGATTTCAGGAGTAACGCGTAAGCGAATTCTTTTGCCTACTTCGTATCTTACTTTGCCTGTATTTTTTTCAATAATAGCTTTATCTTTTTCAATTTGTTCATCAGAGCCTAAAATGCTATAAATTACTTTAGCAAAAGAATTATCATGAGAGACTTCAACGTCAACAATGGATACAACACCTTCAAGACCTCTGATTTCTTTTCTTATGATATCTGAGATGTCACGCATTAATTCTTTTCTTACTCGTTCGTTTCTTAAAGACATTGTAATTTCTCCTTGCTAAGTGTGATTATATTTATATTATAACATAGAAATTTCTTCTTTTTTGTTAAAAAAGAGGCTGATAAATTTCAGCCTCTTTTGAAGTTAAGTGAATGACAGGAATTTTATTAATTTCCGTTACATCCGAATGCAATAGTAACATGTTCTTTCGGATTGATTGCAGAGATTTTGTATCCCTTAGCATCAACTAAGTAACCAATTTCATCACCTGTAGCTTGAGCGATGCCCATAGTACCAGAAATAGCGGTTCTTGTTAAATCAATAGGAGCTTTAACTGTATCTTTTACTACGTCACCAACGCTTCTAGCTGATGCCATAAATTGACCTTGGAAAGCTTCTCCTAAAGCGATACCAGTACCAGATGCAACGTCTTCAGCAGCATTACCTAAGCTTGTAAGCATACCACCTGCAGTTCTACCTACGATACCAAGTACTTGACCACCCCAAGTAAATGGAGCTGTAACCATTCTTGATACAATATTAGGAGTATTAGATTTGTTGATTTCAGCGTTCAAAATTTGTCTAGGCAATGTAGCTTTGCAGCCGCAGTTTTCGATTTCTGTGAATGCAAGTTTTAAAGCACCCTTTTGACATCCTGAAGGTCTTACTACTTCAACAACTTTACCATATACTTTTGAGCCGCAAGGGAATAGTTGACCATTAATAGTTACATCTTCTAATGTTTTAGCCGCAAATCTTTGACCTACATGTGAAGATTTAGCACTTACTTGATCTTTGAATTCTAACTGTAATGTAGGAATTTGAACAAGTTCTTCGTTTTCGATAAATGCTTTTTTATCTGTAGGGCACATAGGACAATCATTGTTTGCAGTTACCGGGTTCTTATCGATGCCAGCTGCAACTCTTATGTTTTGTAACATAGCTGCGATGTCCGCACGTGTAGCATCTTTAAATGGTGCAATTGTATTAGGATTAGGTGAATTGTTTAAAGCACCTTTGTCTAAAGCTTTAGCTATAGGTATTTGAGCCCATTCTGGAACTGTGTTACCATCGCAGTATTTAGATAAAATTTCTTGAGCTTTGCATTTGTCGATGTCTGAACACTGGATACCTTTTGATAAAGCACAAAGTGCTTCTACTCTTGTTACGTTATGATTAGGCATAAATTTACCGTTAGGATATCCTTTTAACAAATCTTGGTGTACTGCAACTGTAATTGCAGAACTTGCCCAGTGGTTTGTAGGTACATCTGAGAATAATTTTTCTGGCGAACAAGAATACATGTCTTTGTCAAATCCCTTAACCAACATAGTTGCGAATTCTGCACGAGAAATATTTCTTGATGGTTTGAATAATCTATCTGGATATCCTACCACAACATCATTAGTTGCTAATTTATCAATTTCGCAAGAAGCCCAATATCCGTTTGGAACATCAGGGAACATTTGTAAGTCAGCAGCTGCACCTGTCATATTGCTGAACGGTGTTAAATCAAATGGTTCTAATGTCTTTTTAATTGCTTGGATAGAATTAGCTGTGCTCATTTGGATAGGGCATCCGTTGCCGTCCATTTTTGATTCATCACGAACAATAGGTGAACCTGTTCTGTTTGATAATTCATTTAGACAAGGAATGTTTGTAGCTGCACCAGTCATAGAACCTTCACTAGATACTGTGCTACCCATAGTACCTGCGCTTAATTTGTTTTCTTCTCTATTTACAGAAAATCCTTCAGCTGAGTAAACAGAGTCTTTTTCGGTACCTACATAGTTATTGTACCCATAAATAGCGTTAGGATATGAATATACTTGTTTCATATCTGCTCTTGATAAATCTTTTACGCCAGGACATAAAGCACAAGATGGAACTGGATCTGGCTCACAATTAGGAGCTGTATCACATCCACAATCAGGTTTTTTAGGCGTTTCGCAAGGACAAGCTGCACCGGTTACTTCCGGGATGTCATTGCAAGGGCAAGCTCCCTGTGTAACTACAGGACGCTGGTCACAAGGACACGCTGCCATTACCGTATTAAAGGAACATGTTGCTATACCAACGGCAATCGCAGCTGCCACAGAAAGTTTTCTAATCGTCATTTTGACCTCCTTTTTCGATAGGTGAACTAGATATTACGTTTATTTAATTTTATTTACCCCGTTTATTTATCCCGTTTTACAGGTGGAGTAGATATGTATTTATTTCGTAAACTCTATTTACCCCAAAACTAACTCCTAAATTATTGTATTTTTTAAGGATTAAAACATTGCCGAAAAAGAGAGTCCATATGGGTGATTAGTTTATCTAAACAGATTCGGATTATTTTAATTCTAATGAATTGATTTTTTGTTTGGGAACTTTTTTTATAATCAATCGTCTAATACCATGGATGGCTAGAGGAGATAAAAGATGAGTAGAGCTTACAATAATTTAGAATTTATCGACAATTCGGAAATGGAATCGAATTTGCCTAAGACATTTAGTGCAATTGTAAATAATGATGATATTTTGCAAATGTATTTGAGAGAGATTGGCAGAAAAAAAATGCTGAGCAAGGTCGAAGAAATGGAACTTGGAAGAAAGATTCAAGAAGGCACGCTAAGAGAAAAGGAGGAGGCTAAGAAAGCTTTAATTCAAGCAAATTTAAGACTAGTTGTGAGTATTGCAAAAAAATACATAGGTCAGGGTGTATTGTTTATGGATTTAGTTCAGGAAGGGTCTTTAGGACTTATAAAAGCTGCTGAAAAGTTTGATTATAAAAAGAATTTTAAATTTTCAACTTATGCAACGTGGTGGATTAAGCAAACTATAATTCGCGCAATTTCAAATCATTCAAGGACGATAAGAATTCCTGTGCATATGTTGGAGAAGATTAGGAAGTATAAAAAGGCATGTTCTATTGCGACTTTTGATGATGGAATGGATATAGATGATGAGACAATTTCAAAACTATCAGGACTTGATGTGAAAAAGATTGATGAGGTAAAAAATGCTTTGAAAAAAGAGCCTGTGAGTTTGGATACTTATGTGACGGATGATTTATGTATTCAAGATTATGTAGAAGATACAACATATTCATCTCCGGAGAGTAATGTTCAGAAAAAATTGAGAGAACATGATATTTCAAAACTTTTGAAAAATTTGGATAAAAGAGAAGAGGAAATTTTGAAGCGAAGATTTGGGATTGATGATAATGAGCCTAAGACGTTGGAGCAAATAGGAAATGCATTAGGGTTTTCAAAAGAAAGAATAAGGCAGCTTGAAAATGTAGCAATACAGAAGTTGAGGAAAGTAGATAGCGTTGAGAGATTGAAAACATATTTGGAAGAAGAATAAATTTTTAGGACTCGGATTTAATTATCCGAGTCCTTTTGTTTCTTTAAATAAGTATAGACTCCAATTCCTAATGCTAATATTGATGTTGCGGCAATTAATATTGCTTTATATGGTGTTTTTTTGATATCTCTGCTTTCGAGGATATCACGATATTTAACAATTTTTTTGTATAATTCTTTTTCTGATTTATCAAGCCCTTTAGCTCTAAAGTTTTGTTCTAAGGCATCCATCGGATTAAATCCTTCTCTTTTTTCAAGAGCTTTTATATATTCATCCTCAAAATTATCAGGAATTAATGTTTTATAACTCTCTAATGAGCCTTGTTTATATCGATTATCCTTAAGCCCAAGTCCGTCAATAAAAAATAGCATATTATTATAAGCAGAATAAGCTTCTGCGAGTCTTGAACGTCTTAGCTCGTTAGCGATATTTAGTTTTTCCTTTGGAATTTTAAGGATTTTACTAAGTGTTTCAATATACTTAGGATTAAGCCTTACACAAGAATCATGGTTAGAGGCTCCGAGAATAAAATTTTCTTTATCCCATCCTCGTTTTAAAAAATTATCATTCGTTCCCCAATTAATATCCATATAATCAGATGTAAAAATTTTCATTCTTTTTTCAATAAAAGGTTTTAATTTTTTACCATCAAATATATTGAAATCATTAGGTGATGCTGTAAATTCGTAGCTTATGTTTTTAAGATTATAATTATTTCCTTTTACTTTTTTTACCTCATCCTCGATTAAATTAAGAATTTCTTCACCATAGTATTTAGGATTTTTTACCCCATTTTTTGTTATAGGCTCAGAAATATAAGTCCAAGCCGCATCGACTCTAAATCCGTCAAATCTTTGGGCGTAGAGGTTGACTTTTTTCTTTAAAAGTTCTTTTCCTTCGCTAGAATCTAAATCAAGAGCAGGGAGTTCCCATCCGATAGTTGCATCTTTTATAAAAGCCTTTGGATTAGCCCAGATTTCGTCATAAGAAAATCCACAAGGCATATCGCCGCTCAATTTTATTCCTTTAGAATTTAAGTTTTCTTTGGCTTTTGCGAGGCTTTTCTCTGCTAAGAATTGTTTGAATTTATAAAAATCAATCTCTTTTGATTTAAGTGAATAAATCTCTTTTATCCGTTTTTCTTTTTCAGGTTCTTTTATAATATCCGGATTGAATAAATTTCTATCCAAATCATTCCATTTTTTAAAATCATAGTTGTCATTAATTTCTCTTAAAGCTCGATATAAAGCTTTTGGCTCAAGCAAATTTGAATTATTTTTTTTATATAGTTCAAATTCTGTTTTCATATTTGTATCAATATTTTTATACAAATTTTGTAATGCTATTTCTTGAGCTGAATTTTTTTCGATTACATTTTTAAAATTAACTTTGTTTTTGATGTTATTCGATTTTATGATTTGTTCAAATTCTTCTTTGGATATAAAATCTTCAATATTAATTACATGATTTCCTAAATCCATTGATGTTCCGGAATAAAAAGGAACATCTTCACCATGGAAATGATATTGACCTATTGGTAATAATTGAACTTCGTTAATATCCCAATATTTTTTTGTAAATTTAACAAACTCTTCTCCTTCTGTATTTGCAAAATTTCCAACTCCTGTTTTATTGGGTAGTGAGGAGTAAGGCACAATCAATATAGATTTTCCATTATTGCCTAATTTATTTTTAGCTTCTTTTAGAACATTAGAGTAATCTCTTTCTTCTCTAGAGAGAAGCTTTCTTTGAAAACTAATAGAATTTATTGATTTTATTTGCATAGCTACACACCTATTTGAATTAAATCAAATAAAGAAAATTTTTTGCTCATTTATGTAGAATTGTTAAAATAAATTGCAATAAGTGGTTATTTAATATACGATAGACAAAAAGGTGGTTAATTTTATAGGAGGATACTTAATGTTCAAAAAATTGCTTAAAGGGGTATTTATATTAAGTACTTTGTTTATACTTAATAATCCTGCAAATGCATTTTATACTGATATGAATGAAGATCATTGGGCATATCAATCAATAAAATTCTTAACAGAAGTAGGAGTTGTAGTTGGTTATCCTGATGGAACTTATAAGCCAGATATTCCTGTAACAAGAGCTGAATTTGCATCTATGGCTATTAAAGCGTTAGGACAAGAAGATGCTAATGTTACTCAAGATATCCATTTTTCAGATATTAAGTCTGATTTCTGGGCATATGAAATAATTAAAAAAGCTGTATATTTTGATTTGATTCCAGATGCAAAAGGTCAAAAATACAGACCTTATGATCCTGTAACAAGAGCAGAAGCTATTTCTATTGCAGTAAATGCTCTTACTACTCAACAAATAAGCGAAGAAAAAGCTCAAGAAATTATTTCAAAAAGTTATGAAGATTATGCTCAATTACCAGCGTGGTTCTTGCTAGCAGCAGGTAAAGCACAATTATTAGATATGATAGTTGTTATGCCAGGTAAGGAAGGTCAATTAGAAGCAGAAAGACCAGCTAATAGAGCAGAAGTTGCAGCTATTTTGTATAAAATGATGCAAGAAGCAAAACTTAATCCAAATGCTAAGTTAGCTGAATGTATGCAAAAAAGAACTGCTGATGGATATATCGTTGATAATGTTAAGGTTCAAGGGTCAATCGGTATAATTCCAGCTGGTTCAATATTCCCTATTCAATTAGAAACAGTTGTAGGTTCTCAAATTTCTAATGTAACTGATATTTATACAGCTAAAGCTCCTAAAAATATTGTTACTAAAGAAAAATATCTTCTAATTGAACAAGGTAGTGACTTAAAAGGTCAAGTAAAACATGTTCAACGTGGTAAATTATTCAAACAAAACGGTGAAGTTATAATCAAAAACGAATTATTAGTAACACCTAAAGACCAAGCAGTTATGTTGTATGGTGTAGCAACACTAGATCCTGCTAAGAAAAATGCATTTATGACTTGGTTCAGAAAAGTATTTAAAGGTGATAAAGTGCTTACTATGCCAAACCAAATTGTTAATATCAGATTATTAGGACCATTAAAAATCGATTTAACAAATGGCTACATCTATGAGTAAGAACTAATAATAAAAAGATAATTTATTCAATAATTTCCGGCGGTTTTTCAAAATACGTCGGAAATTTTTGTTTGTATTCATTAAGCTCTGTGCAATATGCTTCTAAATCAAGTGAGATATCTTTTTTTAAAGGATAAGTTTTTATTCCGACAGCTTTATACAGTGATCGTGTAAAGACATTGCTAATAGCATCACTGCCTCTTTCCCAAGGAGTAGAGTGCGCTAGTATCCAACGTAATTCCGCGATATTTTTGTTTATTTTTTCAAGATTATCATTATTAACGGCATCTTTTTTGTGCATTCGCATAACATCATCATAAAGCTTAAACACTCTTCTAAACGCATTGTTTATGTATCTAGGATTAGCATGTTCTAAGAATTTTTCATCACCTTCAATTTTAGGTCTTGTAAGTCCTATATCTGGATAAGGTTTTTTTAATGGCTTCTCTACCACTTTATCAAATCTATCAGCATAAGTTGAATATCTTAGAATATCAGAATAATTTGTACAAAGCGCAAATCCATCCCAGTCAGAACCATGTTTCCAACCTTCTCTTTCATACCGTAGAATTCCAGTGTGAAATGCCTTTTTGAAATTTCTCAATATTTGATTAGCTTTTATTATTCCGAATGTTATTATTTTAAGAACATTTTCTGCAGAAGTATCTCTTCTAATCAAATCTGTTGCAAGATCCGCTGTATCTTTTACTCCTTTTGCCCATAGGTAGTCTTTACCATAACCTGGAATATTTATAAAAAAATCTTTTTTGCTAAATTTTAGTTTTGGCGAATTTAAATTCGCCTGAAAATTTGGTGAGCAGTAATTATTTATAATATTCATACGGTAGTAAAACTGCTAATAAATTTTTTTTGCTATCTATTTGAAAGCTTTATTCAAAACTAATTTCAGTTCTATTTACAGTTTTTTGCTCTGAGGTATCAAGATTTTTTATTGTTACTTGATTAGATTTTATTTCATCTTCTCCAAGAATTAGAGCATATTTAGCAACTTTAGAAGCCTTTTCAAGCTGTTTTGTGAACTTCTTGTTAGTCAAATCAAACTCGCAAGATATTCCTTTTGCTCTAATTTCTTCTGCAAGTTTAATAGCTTCTAGACTGTCATTTGAAACAACGAAAGCGGTTGTTCTATTATCTTGTTTTTCTCCAATAAGAGAAGCCAGTCTTTCCATCCCCATTGCAAAACCAACCGCAGGAGTATCTTCTCCACCTAAGTTTTTAACAAGACTATCATATCTTCCGCCTCCGCAAACGGCATTTTGTGAACCTAGGTTATTTGATTTTATTTCAAATACTGTTCTGTTGTAGTAATCTAAACCTCTTACAAGAAGTTTATTTACAGAATAATTGATATTTAATTCATCAAGATATTTTTTTAATTCATTAAAATGATTAGCACAGTCTTCGCAAATAAAATCAGATTGGATAACTTCTTGAATATCGGGTTTTGCATAGATTTTTTTACATTCTTCGACTTTACAATCCAATAGTCTAAGAGGATTTTTTTCGTATCTTGCTTGGCAGTCTGGACATAAATCATTCAAATATGGTTTTATAACTGCCTTAAGTTTTGTTTTGAATTCTTCACGACAAGTTGGGCAGCCTAGGGAATTTAATTCAACGCTTAAGTCATTTAAACCTAGAGCCTTCAAATAATTCACAGCCATCAAAATAACTTCTG
>CALVAL010000041.1 GCA_944325535.1 Candidatus Gastranaerophilales bacterium | reverse complement strand
CCGGTAATAGGAATCGAACCTACAACCTACGGTTTACAAAACCGTTGCTCTACCGTTGAGCTATACCGGCGTCAAGTTCTATATTATATAAAAAAAATTTTAATGTCAACTCAATTTTTGACTTTTTTTTATATTTCATTAAAAAACTACTAAATATACAGCAAAAAGATGATTTTTTAATTATTTTCTAAAGTAATTATTCTAATCATCCGTAAGCTCTAATAAAAGAGGTACAACTATGCAAATCAATGGCGGTGTAAGATTTTGTGAACAAGGCATAAAATCATCTATAAGAGCAATGCATGTCCAAAGTGAAATTTTGGGTATGATCAATGAAAATGTTGCAGGTTTTGATAAGGTTGGTTTTCAAAGAAGAGAACCTGTTGTATCATCCTTCACTGAATATATAGGCGTACATGGACTTTCTCAAACAGTGGATGATAAAGTTGGAAGAATCATGGTTTCAAAAAACCCTCTAGATATATCAATGGCTAATAAAGGATATTTTCAAATACAAACTCCTGAAGGTGTACAGTTAACCAGAGATGGAAGATTTAAACTTGATAAAGCAGGAAACCTTCTTAACTTAGAAGATTGTCCCGTACTTTCTGATGCTGGAGTTCCAATAAAACTACCCGTTGTACCGGACAACCCAGCACAAGTCGTTGTTAATTCAAAAGGAAAAATCTCTGTTTTCGATAAGGAATCTAATAATCTAGTAGAAGCAGGCTATTTAGGTATTGTAGATGCAAATGGAATGGCAGTTTTATCTCCGGATGTAAAACAAGGCTATAATGAATATTCAAATGTAACCTTACAAAATGAATTTCTTGCAGTAAAGCCCGTCGTAAGAAATTTCGAAGCAAATCGTCAAATATTTCTTATTGAAAGTGCAAACCTACAAAAAGTAATAAGTCAATTAGGCTCTGTATAGGAGGATTAAAATATGTATAACATGCAAGCAGTAGTAAGAAAAAGCATAAATAACGCAACAATGCAATTTGAAAAGCTTGGCTATGTTGCTAATAACCTCGCTAATTACAATACAGCCGCTTATAAAACATCTCGTTTTGAGCAAATCCTAAGAGAAGATGGGTACGTAGACGGAGCCATCAGAACAAATGCTCTTCAAGGATCCATAAGAGTATCAAAAAACCCTTATGATATCGCTATTAATGGAGAAGGCTATATTCCGGTTGTATCACCAGATGGTGAAATACAATATACTCGTGATGGAGCCTTAAAAAGAGGAGAAAATGGTTACTTAATGACTGTTGATGATTGGATGGTAGGAGACGGTATTAAAATACCAGCAAATTCTTATAAATTTGAAATCAAACCAAATGGCGATGTAATAAATTATGACAATGCTGGCTCTCTTCCTGAAAAAATCGGTACTATACCTATTGTTCAATTTGAGTGTCCAGAAGCATTAGAACAAGGGCATAACAATAAGATGGTATACAATGAAGAATCAGGAGCACCTAAAATCATTAAAGATTCTGAGAATATAAGACAGTATGCAACCGAAGTCTCTAACACAAATATTTATGATGAATTAAATGATTTAATGAGACTAAATACATCTATGATAGCTAGTATGAATTTAATGAAAGTCGCAGATGATATGTATAACAAAGCTATTAACATAAGAGAATAAGATGATACATAGCTAAATTATTAAAACAAACTAAAATGGAGCAAAAGAAATGACATTCACTAGTATTGATTCAATGGGTAAAACGAATTTAATGTTAGACTTAATTTCTCAAAGACAAAGAGCATTGGGTTCTAACGTTGCAAACGTAGACACTCCTGGCTATGTAAGAAGAGATATCGACTTTTCTCAGTACCTAGGTTCTATGAATAGCCCCCTTGAAACAAAACTATCCACAGAATTAGGCCCATCTGGAGTCATAGAAGACCGACGTGAAAAAGAAATTGACATAGCTGAAGAATTAACAGAAATGCAGAAAAACTCAATTCTATATACTATGGCTACTAGAAGAATGTCTAATATAATAACAGAAATGAAAACTGTAATAAATGTTGGGAAATAGATATTAATAATTTCGCTTTGAAAGTGAGGTAATAAAATGAGTATAATGGAATCAATTAATATAGGATCAAATGCACTTAAAGCTCATGGCTTAAGACTAGACATCCACGCTAAAAACATTGCAAACGTTGATACTCCTAATTATGTTAGAAAAATACCTGTACTTAACGCCTCAGAAGACATATCCTTCCATGGACTTATGAATACAATGAAAAATGATGTATTTGGAACAGGAACACTACCATATCTTCAAGGTGGAGTAGTCTTTAACGGATGTGTTGAAGACCCAACTGTCGGAGAAAGAATTTATTCTCCAGGACATCCAGATGCTGATGCAAACGGATACATTAGAGCTTCAAACGTAAATGCAATGGTAGACATGGCAGACGCTATTATGGCGCAAAGAGCTTATGAAGCTAACTTGGCGCTTGTAAACATATCAAAATCAATGGCATCAAAAGCTGTTGAAATCGGCAGATAAAAACTATTTGCTTTTAATTCTTAAGGTTCTTTCTAAAATTTTATTATAATTATCCCTAAGACTTAGCATTTTGTTTATACTAAATTCAACACCCTTACCACAAACAAAAAGAGTTAATGCATTTATAATAGTGAAAGGAAGATCTTTATTCTTTGCAGTAATAGCAGCTAAAGTTGTCGTTGCTCCCATTAATGCCCAGCCCTTATTTCTCATTTTTCGA
This sequence comes from Candidatus Gastranaerophilales bacterium, assembly GCA_944325535.1. GTDB lineage: Bacteria > Cyanobacteriota > Vampirovibrionia > Gastranaerophilales > Gastranaerophilaceae > CAG-196. The sequence goes on along the minus strand of CALVAL010000041.1, from coordinate 14,574 downwards.
GCATTTCTATATTGTCTATTAATAGCATTTCCTGGTAAAATTTTCATTTTTACTCCTTTTTCATCTTTCTACAGTGTATTACAAAACTCAAAAATAAAATTTTTGCTAGTAAATATTATTTAAGTTATAATTGTAAAAAACTATGGAGTCTATTATGTTTAAAGAGTTTAATGAAGTTATATGCCTAGGTCTTGGAGGCTCTTATTCAGAAATCGCAAAAGATAAGTTATTTAAAGCTTATGACTTATATTTATACCAACGTTCACTTCGTTCTATAAAAGAATGTATAGACTATGTAGATGAAAATTGTAATGCTATTGCAGTTATCCCTGTAGAGACAACTTATGAAGGAATTATAAGGGAAACTATTGACAATTTAATTCAGACTAAAAATGAAAACATAAAAATTCTTGCAGAAACCATCGTCCCTGTTAATGATTGTATTTTATCTAAAACAACAGAATTTTATTCAATTACAGGTTTGATTGCAAATCCTAATGCACTTGCTAAAAGTAAAAATTTTGTACGAGATGAAATGCCAAGACAATTAAACATAGTAATTGCTGAGAATATGGATGAATCTGCTAGATTATTAAATAATTATAACCTTACATATTCAATAATAGGGACTCATAAAACAGCTGAGTTATACAATTTAAACGTATTAAAAGAACACACTGAAGATGATAAAAATAATGAAAAAAGATTTATTGTAATAGGAGATGCAGAGACTTATCCTACTGGAAAAGATAAAACGAGTATTGTTCTTTTCTTAACTGACAGACAGGGTGCTCTTTTAGATATAGTTCAAATTTTTGTTAAATATAATATAAATATTACGCAAATAAACTCAAAAATGATGAACAATTGTTCTGAAGAACAAGCCGTATTCATTGATTTTGATGGACATAAAGATGATGATGTAATAAAAAACCTTATCAATGATCTAACACCTCTTGCAAAAGGCATTAGAATAATCGGCTCTTATGCAAAATTCTAAGGCTCTATGTTGCAACCACAACATGTTGCTTTTGCAACATTAGTATGCTAAGATTTTCCTTGTAGAAAAGGAAAATAAAATGGCAGAAATTTTAGAAGAGAATAATAAAATAAATCCGTGGTTAGCTTGTCTTCCGACAATGGCAGCTGCATTTATGTTTGTACTAGATGAGACCATCGCTAACGTAGCACTACCACATATGGCAGGAAGTTTTTCTGTAAGTAGAGAAGAATCTATGTGGATTTTAACTTTCTATCTTATTGCAAGTGGTATTGTTATTCCAATGGTAGGCTGGTTCAGTAAAGTACTTGGCAGAAAAAATTTTTTCATACTAAGTATTATATTATTTACTGTAGCATCAGGACTTTGTGGAATATCAGAAAATCTTGAAACAATGATATTTGCTAGAATTTTACAAGGTATTGGAGGTGGCGGCTTACTACCAATTTCTCAAGCTATTTTGCTTGAAAACTTTAAACCTCAGGATAGAGGGAAAGCTATGGCAATGTTTGGTTTAGTAATCGTTATGGCTCCAATCATCGGACCTGTATTAGGAGGTTGGATTACTGAAAATTGGTCTTGGCCTTTTATATATTTTATTAATATTCCAATTGGTATTATTGCAGTTATTTTATCAAATGCTCTTATTTATGACCCACCTTATGCACAAAAACAAAAAGGTGTAAAAACTGATGCATTTGGTTTTTTTATGTTATCAATTTGGCTTTTAACATTGCAAATTGTACTCGATAAAGGTAACAACGCTGATTGGTTCCACGCAGCTTGGATATGTTGGTTATCAGGAATTTCTTGTATCACCGGAATTGCTTTTCTAATCTCTCAATTAAGAAACAAGGAATCTCTTGTAGATTTAAGTGTATTCAAAGATAAAAACTTTTTAATTGGAACATTAGTTCAAATTGTTATGCAAGCAGTTTTATTAGCATCCCTTGCAATACTTCCTCAATTCTTACAATCATTAATGGGCTATGATGCATATAAAAGTGGTCTATCTATGATGCCAAGAGGTCTTGGAGCGTTACTTGCAATGGTACTGTGCGCAACACTAGCAAACCTTATTGATAATAGACTATTAGTAATGATAGGACTCGGCTGCATCGCAACAGGAAGTTGGATGTTAGGAGAACTAAACCTTCAAATTTCGACAATGAACATTGCAATACCTAACTTCTTATTTGGAGTTGGCTTAGGTCTTGCAATGATTCCTATTATTACACTTTCTGTAGCAACATTAAGAAACGATCAAATGACAAATGCCAGTGGGCTTCAAAACTTACTTAAAAATATCGGCGGAGCTTTTGGGACATCTATTGTTGCGACACTTCTTTCCAGAGGAGCTCAAAAACATCAATTTATGCTAATTCAACATCTTACCGATACTGCACAGACTTATTCAGAAAGAGTTCAAGCTTATAGCAGCATGTTTATGAAAACAGTAGACCCTCATACTGCTAGATACATGGGAGAACACACCGCATATGGACTTCTAATGCAACAGGCAAACTTATCTGCATTTATTGATGCATTTAGAATTTTTGCAATTGCTGCGGCAGTAATTATACCTTTAATATTGCTTTTAAAGAATTTAAAAGAAGCATAAAAAATAACCTGATAGAAAATTCTATCAGGTTATTTTTTTACACAATTTTATTTATTGCTCAGAATGACATTCTTCATAAGAAATTTCTTGCTCGTTATTTTTTGAAGAATTCATTTCTTCCGGTGTTGATACAACTACTGAAGAATTTTCATCTAAACCAGATTCGCTATTGTTCTCATTAGAATTTTCATCATTATTTTCTTCAATAGCTTCTATTTTTTCTTCTAATTTTTCAGCCTCTGCTTTTAAAGCTGCTTCAATTTCTTCTTCATCCTTTGCTCTTATAACAGGAATAGACAGCATTAAAGCAACTTGTTCTCCTTCCTGTTCAAAGTTTAATTCAAGCAACTCTTTATCTAATTCAACATATCTAGATAATAGGTCGATTAACTCACCACGCATTTGCTCCAAAATTTTTGGCGTCAAATTCGTTCTATCTTGCATAAGAACTAATTTTAATCTATTCGTAGCAACAGATTTTGATGCGTCGCCCTGTTCTTCTTGTGGGCGGAAGAACTTAGCCACTGTATTATAAATATCAGAGAAAAGCCCCATCCTACACCTTCGCTTTCAATTTTGCAAATGCATTTTTTATTTTTGCCATAAACCCTTTTGGCTCGTCTAAATCTAAGAAAGGAACTTCCTCTCCTAAGATTCTTTGAGCAACATTTCTATATGCTTTTCCTGCTAGAGCATTTTCATCATTTACGATTGGCTCACCTTTATTTGTAGATGTAATAATACCAGTATCTTCTGGAATTACTCCGACTAATGGACAAGAAAGAATCTCTACAACATCATCTACACTCATCATTTCATTTGATCTAATAAGATTAGGACGAACTCTATTTAATAGAAGCTTATAGCTTTTTATTTCTTCTTTTGCCTCTAAAAGACCAATAATTCTGTCTGCATCACGAATAGCAGACATTTCAGGAGTTGTAACAACTATCGCTTCACTAGCTCCTGCTACAGCATTTTGGAAACCTTGTTCAATTCCTGCTGGACAATCTACTAAGACAAAGTCATTTTCTTCTTTTAAAGTATCACAAATTTCTTTTAATTGTTCTGCATTAACTGCAGTTTTGTCTCTTGTTTGAGCAGCTGCTAATAATGATAAATTTGGATTCTTTTTATCTTTTACTAATGCTTGTTTTAATTTACAACGTTCTTCTATTACATCGACGATTGTATATACTATTCTATTTTCAAGACCAAGCAAAAGGTCTAAATTCCTTAGTCCCAAGTCAGTGTCTATTAAAACAACCTTATTTCCTGCTTTTGCTAAAGCAGTACCTATGTTTGCACTAGTCGTTGTTTTACCAACTCCGCCTTTACCTGATGTAATTACTATTACTCGACCAGTCATTAATCTCTCCTTAATTTTTTATAAATTACTATTTTTCCATCTTCAATTTGAGCTTCTTCTGGAGTAAACTCATTAGTTTTCTGTACATAAGGTACATTCAATGTATCATTTCTTCTTGCATATAAACCTGCAATTCTTAGCTGAATCGCGTTTAATTTTAAAGCTCGTACTTTTGATGTTATATTACCTTGAGAACCAGCATGAGCAATTCCGCCTAATATACCCCAAACTGTGATATCACCTGTTGCAACGATTTCACTTCCAGGATGAGCATCTCCAATTATCAAAATATTACCTTCATAACTTACAGTCTGACCTGAACGTAATGTTTGATTTATATAGAGTGTTGGAAGTGATTCTGTGTTTATAGAATTCTCCTCGGCTCCTTGCGGTAAAACATCACCTGTATCTAATAAAATATACTTACTAATCTCTTCATTTGGAACAAGACCTTCATTTGCTGCTAAAGTCTCAAAATTAGTTCCGAAATTCTCTGAAGGAATAATCTCTGAAATTTCTTGCGTTGTTTCCTCTTCATAAACATCTTCTATATTCTCTGCAGTTTCTATAGGATTATTCAAATTAGGAGTAATATCGGCATGTACTTCTACTGTTTTTTCTTCGATCTGAACATCTTCGCTTTCTGCAACTACTGGTTCAGTTTTTACAACAACAGCCTCTTCCTTAATTTCTGGCTGAGGAGATGATGTTACAGTTGGCTCAATATTATCAGCTAGTTCAGAGACAATAATTCCTAAACTAACAGCAGAAGCCTCTGTTTGCTCCGAATTTGTATCTATAAAAGCAATATCAGCATCCATAGACTCTATTAAAGCTTTAATACTTAGTAACTGAGACTGTTTTAAGTCTAAATCACCTAATTTCAAACAAATATTTTTTCCTTTTACATCTGGATGTTCCATTATTGAGCTTAATTCAAATACTAATTGAGTCGTATTTTTTGCATCGCTCAAATCAATTATAAAACCATTTTCTACAAAACCTTTTTCCATGAATAATTCCTAAATAATCTCCTACTACAAAAACTAGGATATATTAAATATTTTTTCAATTCAATAAAGTATAACGCAATGTAAAGATGAGCTTTAATATGATTTTATGGTAAAATATAAATTATGAACAAGGAGAAAGTTTTTGTAATTTTTAATACCGCATTTATTGGAGATATGCTTGTTACTAATTCCTTAGTACAAAATATCAAGCATTATTTTCAAGATTCAAAAGTTGTTTTTGTCTGCGATAAAAAATTTGTTGATGTTGCAAAATACCAAATAGGAGTTGATGATGTAGTATCCTTTGACAAAACAAAGGATAAATCTCTTATGGGTATTATAAAATTTGCAAAAAATTTTCCATATAAAAAACCTTATGCAAGTTTTGTTACTTATTCTAATGAAAGAAATTTATTAATATCTCATCTTATACAGGCTCAACATATTATTTCCCACCATAAATTTAGTCTATGGAATACAAAAGAAAAATATAAAATAAAAGAATATACCCATATGAACGATAAATGGGGTGGTATGATTGAACCTTTAGTTGGAGAATATAAAAGTGTTTCAATAAAATACAATCCACCTTTCATAGAAAATGAACTTATAAGAAAAATAGAGGCATTAGCCTCTCAGAAAAAACTTGTTGTTCTTTGCACTACAAGTAAAATGAAAGCTAAAGATATGCCTATTGAGGACTGTTTTGAGTTAATAAATTTATTAAATAAATATGGATATACTCCGATATTAACAGGTGCAGGACAAGTAAGTCGAGATTATTCTTTAGAATTAAGAAAATTAGGATGTTTTGATTTTATAGATTTAGTAGATTGTACTGATTTTATTGATTTAGCAAATATTTTAAAAATTTCTAAGCGTTGTATTAGTGTAGATACAGGGACTATGCACTTTGCAAACGCTCTTAATGTACCTCTAGTAGATATCTTCTATCACTGTTGTGCAGAAATGTGGGCTCCAAAAGATGACCTTTACCCTGTAAAAAATCTTATTGGAAGACCTAGCCCAAATGAAATCGTCGAAAATTTGCTTGAATTAACAGGTGAAAAAAATGAAATTTATTCAAAGATTTGATGGACATCTTGTTATAAATATTTTTGGGATATTAATAAGAATAAAACAAAATTTTCCTTATTCATGTCCGGAAGTTAACGAGCTTGGTGTGACAAAGCTAAAAAGAGAAGAAAAAGTCATTGTTTCTCTTACCAGTTTTCCTCAACGAATTAATATTGTTGTAAAAACTATAAAAACTCTTTTAAATCAGACAATGAAACCAGACGACGTTATTCTTTGGTTAGCACCTGAACAGTTTCCAAATTTAGAAAAAGATTTACCTCAAGAATTACTTGATTTAAAACAATATGGTCTAACTATTGACTGGTATAAAGATATAAGATCTTATAAAAAAATTATTCCTACATTAAAAAAATATCCAAATTCTGTAATTATTACAGTAGATGATGATATTTATTATGCTAAAGACACAATAGATACTCTATATCGTTCTTATTTAAATCATAAAGACGAAATACAAGCTAACCGTTGTGATTGGCTAATTCTTGATAAAAATAATGAAATCACTTGGGAAAAAACTCGAGAATTATATCTTGATAGACACAGAAATATCGCAAGCTTCAGAAATAGGCTCACTGGATACGGTGCTGTTCTATATCCACCTAATTGTTTTTATAAAGATGTCATAAATGAAGAATTAATAAAAGAATTAATCCCAACACATGATGATATATGGTTATGGGCAATGGCAACATTAAAAGGTTATAAGACAAGACTTCTTAAAGGTTATTCCGAATCAATTAATTATGTAGAAGATTCTCAACAATATGGTCTTTGCAAAATTAATAAAAAAGGAGTTGGAATGTCACTTGGAGAAGCTTATAAAATTATCACCAATAAGTATCCTGAATTATTAAATATTTTAAAACAGGAGGAATCTGATAAATGATAATAAAATCTTTATTTTGGCAGCTTATTAATTCAATCATAAAAATATTGCTAGAAATATTTGTTTTTAATAGAAAAATAAGACGCATTTTAAAAGGAGATTGGGCAAAATTCTATTTAAGAAAATATGTAAAAAATGGAATAAAAAAATCTGAAATAAATACTAGAGAATATATTAACAACGAGCATGAAAAATCAGAAAATAAAACAATTATTTGGCAATATTGGGAAAGCAAAGATGGAAATATCCCAGCTTTAGTACAAGCTTGTCTCTACAGCGTAGAAAAACATAAAGGAGAATGCGAAAGAATTTTTCTTACTCCTAATAATGTCAAAGAATATGTAAAAATTCCTGAAATATTTTGGAAATTAAAAGAAAAAGGCATTATTAAAACCGCTTTCTTTTCTGACATTCTAAGGACTTGTCTTCTAATCCAAAATGGTGGAATATGGATAGATGCAACAGTTCTTTTAACAGAAGATTTACCTGACTACATAACAAATGCTGATTTATTCGTTTTTCAAAATGATTTAAAAATTGACTTAGACGGATTAAATATGGCAAGTTATTTTATTGCAGCTAAAACTAATAATAAGATCCTTATTGAAACTCTTTCCAGCCTAATTGAATACTGGAAAGAAAACAAATTCCTTGTAAATTATTTTACATTCTTACATACATTTACTATGGTCACACAAGCTAACAAGGAAAATAAAAATCTATTTAAAGAAGTTCCTTTCTTTAACTTTTTACCTGTTCAACAATTGCAAGGAGAATTATTAAATAACTATTCTAGCGAAAGATGGGATGAAATTAAAAAAATTAGTTCTATACACAAACTTACTCATAAGCAATCTGTTTTAACTAAGAAAAAAGATATTGATATAAAAGGAACTTTTTTTGAACACATTATTGAGGAGTATAAATAATGAAAATCAATATTGCATATTGTCCAGATGATAAATATATGAACCAAACTGTTGTATCAATTATTAGTGCTTTAGAAAACAATATTGAAAATGATGTTGAAATAATAATTTTATACTCAAAATTATCTGAATATAGTGTAAAAAAACTAAAAGATGTTGAAAATAGTTATCAAAATATGAAACTTAGACTTCTTGAAATAGACGAAAAAATATTTTCAGAACTTCCACTTTCTCATTGGGTGACAGTTCAAGCTTGGTTTAGAATATTACTACCAACTCTTTGTGAAGATTTGGATAAAGTTCTATATCTTGACTGTGATACTCTTGTAGCGGGGAATTTATCAGAGCTTTTTAGTATGGATTTGGATAATAAATTCTTTGCGGGAGTAAAAGATGTTTGGGGTGTTAATAAATATGTAAAACGTCTAGGAATGAAAAGTGATGTATATGTTAATTCCGGAATGTTATTATTCAACTGCGACTACTGCAGAAAAGAAAATTTCTTTGAAAAAATCGTAGATTTTGCAAAAAATAATTCCAAAATAATAGAATTTTGCGATCAAGATTCTATTAATAAAGTAGCAGATGAAAAAAAACTAGTAGTATCTCCTAAATATAATTTTATGGACACTTGGTGGCGTGGTGGATATTACGAACTAGAAGGAAATGAAGAAACTGAATACCTTAAAGCTAAAGATAAGCCAATAATTATACACTTAACAGGACTAAAACCTGCATTTAAAGGCTGCGGAAATAAATTTAAAGATCTTTGGTGGGAATATGCTCAAAAAAGCTCTATTTATGAAGAAATAAAAAAAGATTATGAAAACTCTAAGCCGCCTAAAGAAGCTTTTTATAAAAATATTTTCAATATAAAAAACGAATATAAAGGTAAAATCAAAAGCAAAGTTTTAATTATATTTGGATTAAAAATAAAACTTCGCTAATTTATAGGCTTTCCAAAAATCAATCTCATTCCTCCAAATTTTTTGGAAAGTGTTGATTTAAGTCCACATACAATTTCATTTATATTTAAAACTACATTATTTATATTTTTTATAAGACAATCAACAAGATTTACAGTTTGTTTGTCGATTTTTTCAGTAATACTTGCACTATGAGCAGTAATTTTTTCGATATTTTCTGTAGTATCATTCACATTCTTAAAAGTATTATCTAAATACTCAGGTTTTGCAGAGGTATTCATTTTTTTAGTTAAATCTGCCAAGTTCTCCGTTGCAACGGTTAAATTTTTAACACTCTTATTTATATCAGGTTTTGCATCAACTAAAATTTCATTACCAGTATTTAATAATGTAGTCAAAGCTTCTAAAGTATCACCCGCAGCAGAAATTGTTGTATTAAGATTATCTTGCAAATCATCAAAGCCGCCATTTTCTGCTTGTGCTGATAAATAAGAAGATAAATTATAACAAACTTCACCTTTCATAGTGGAACCATTTTTGAGATATTCTACCGAAGGCTCTAATGGATATAATAGTTCAATATAATCTTTTTTATTCTTTGTTTTTATTTTTATTGCAGAATTTTCAGGCAAAGCTAGTTCATTTATATTCAATACTAATTCTACATAAGTTTTTGTAAAATCTTTAGAAGGATATACTTTTGTAGAACGCCCTAGCTTAAAACCTCTATAATATACAGGTAAGCTATCAGGAAATGGATCAAGCTGTTCAAATTCAGCTTTGACTTTTATGTAGTGCATTCTGTAATTAATATATGCACCGATTAAAATTAGTAGTATTATCCCTAGAACAATTAAAATATTTTTCATATTTTAATTATTTCTAAAACGATAAAATTTAAAATTAGTCAATCGGATATTAAAATTTCCTAGGTAATATTCCCTTTCTCCAATTAGATTCTATTTGCTCAAGAGAAATACCTTTCGTTTCTGGAACAAAGAAATATACGAAAATTATACATATAATAGAGACCATTCCAAAAATAGCAAATGTCCAAGCACCACCTATTCTATTTAATAAAATAGGAAAACTTGCTACTACAAAGAAATTAAAAGCGAAGTTGGATACTGTACAAATACTCATTGCAATTCCTCTTATTTTCAAAGGGAATACTTCAGAAACCAGTATCCAGCCTATAGGACCTAAGCTCATTGCAAAACAAATAATGTATGTAATTAAGCTTCCGACTGCAAGCCATTTTAAATTTTCACCTAAAACATCTGCTAATGCAAAAGAACCGCTTAATGCAAATAAGCTCAACATAACACCTGTAAGTCCAAAATATAAAAGAGGCTTTCTACCAATTTTATCTGTAAAGAATACAGCGACAATTGTCATTACAAAATTTACAACCCCAATGCCAGTTGTAGCATATATTGCTGTCAAATTACTATCAAACCCAGCAGTTTTAAATATTGTCGGTGCGTAATATATAATCGTATTAATACCTGTACAAATTTGAGCAAACATAATACCTATACCAACTACAAAAGGCATTATCATCCATTTTTTTAATCTAAAATGGACATCTTTTTGTTCAGATTCAATAGTAGATTTTATCTCATTTATTTCTTCTTGAGCATCCAAATCAGGTTCTATTTTATTAAAGACTAATTTTGCCTCCTCTTCTCGTTTTTTTGAAACCAACCAGCGAGGAGTATCACTCATAAAGCACATTCCTATAAATAAAATTAATCCAGGAATTACACCAGCAAAGAGCATCCATCTCCAACTATATACAGCCTGTGCAAATATTGCATTTATAAAATACGAGAATAAAATCCCTGCTGTTATTGCCCATTGATATAGTGAAACTAGTGTTCCACGCAACGATTTTGGAGAAATTTCAGATAAATATAGAGGTACTACAAAATTTACTATGCCGACAGCAAAACCTACAAATATTCTTGAAAGAATTAATATGTAGATATTTGGTGCAAAAGCACACATTATAGAGCCTAAAATAAATATAACCGCAGTTGCTAGGATAATCTTTTTTCTTCCAAAAATATCCGCCAAAACACCATTAGTTGCAGCTCCTATTACAGCACCAATTAGAACAGAGCTTACAAGAAAACCTTGTAGAGTATCAGGCATTATCCAGGTCTCATTAATAAATAATAATGCACCTGATATTACGCCAGTATCATACCCTGATAAAAGCCCTCCTAAAGAAGCTATTATAGCTACTACATAAAGCCAAACATATTTCATATAAACACCTCTATAATATTAATACCACATTATATAAATATTCTAACGAAAAATTTTACTTAATACTTCCTCTCTATGCTCTATATCTGAATGTACTGTATCAAAAAGCCCTTTTATAAAATCTTTTAATTCTGAAATCTTTAATTCTTTTAATTTATATGGAATAAAGTATAAATCCATAGGTAAACAACCGTTTCTATTGGGATATAGATAATTGATGTTTACTAGCTCTGCACCATTTTTTTTATAAAAAGCTATTCTTCTTTTAGTATTAGGATTATTCATATCCTCTTTTTCCACTTCTAATAACAGACCTTTTTTTTGTTTAAAACTCTCTTTTAGTTTTTCTAGAATTAAACTTCCATATCCTTTTGATTGGAATTCTTTATAAATTGCAATATAGTCTATAAAAATAAAATCTAAATACTCAAATAAAACTATATATCCAATATCTCTATCATCTGAAATCTCATATAATATATAATTACTTCCAAAAATTTTAACAAAATTTTCATAAGGCTTAAGTTCATCGCGAGGAAACTGGTCTAACATATCATCATATACCAATTTATAATTTTTTGATTTTTTAAGCTCCAACATACTTTTATTATAACAATCTATTTATCTTTTGCAATTATTGTTTATTTATGTTTCAATTATTAGACACACTGGAGCCGAGGTTATGAAAATAAAAAATATATTGCCCCTTTTCGCTTGTTCAGCAATTTGTTTAACATCATTGAGCTGCGAAAATTCAAGGGAAAAAGATACTAAAATACCATCTAAAATAAGAGAAATTAATATTGAACCTATAAAAGATTCTTTTTATAGTCAATATCAGCAACAAGAATCAATTCAAGCTGAAAATTTATTAAAAAGAGACTCTATATGGAAAATATATCAAACAAAAAGAGAACAAATTAGAGAGTCTTTCAATAAAAAAATCAAATATTTAAAGAGCCTTAAACAAAAAAAGATATTAAATGACAATGAATATAAAATCAAAATTTCACTTGCTGAACAAGAATTTAAAATAAATTTATTAGAAAATATAAAACAATGGAGTAAAAATTATTCAAATATCATAGACGAAATGAAATAAAAAAGAACTGTCTTAAAGACAGTTCTTTTTATCAGTAATTTATTGGATTTAACCAATTCTTCCTGGGATTACAACTCCGCCTTTTAAATTCTTTTTATAGAATTCAACGTGTGGTTGTAATACGCTATCTAAAACTTCCGGAAGAGCTTTATTTTGCATAATTGCTTCTACTATTTCTTGATATACAGTAGCATAAGCTCTTAGTTGAGTAACAGCACCAGCTGCTTCAGGAGTTAGACCTAAAGAATTTGTCTCAACATATTCTTTAAAGAAAGCACCAGATGCTTCATAAGATTTTGTTAATGCTTCAATATAAGCATCAGCATTTGATGCACAAACACCCTTATCTACAGGAACTGTTAATGCAAAGACAAGTTTATTAGCAGGATTAAAATGAGCTTCAGCACTATGGTGCATTGCATCAGGAACTTTAGCGACTTGCTTTAATGTATCTTTTACAGATTCATTCTGCATTTGAGCATGCCAGTATACAGTATTTTCAAACATAGCTCCCATATATTGATGAACAGAAGCTTCAATACCGTTTAATTTAGCATCAGCCCAGAAAATTCCTTCTTTTAGAGCATCATTTAATTCTAAGTCATCTGATAAAGATAATTCAGAAATTTCTTGAGCAGACTTAAGCATAGCAGCCATATCTTCTTTTTTCATTCCTGCATAAGCTAGAGTAAATAATGCATGGTCATCGAATGCTGAGAAACGACCACCTACATCATCGTGAATATATAAATCACCTAGCCAGTTATCTTCGATAGAAGATCTTCTTAATTCACTTTTTTCAGCATTTTTATCAGTTACAGCAATAAAATGTTTTGCAGCTGATTTTTTAGCTTCTTCTTCTGATTGACCTTTTGCAATATAAGCATCTTCTAGCATCTTTTTAATTCTTAAGAAACCATCTTTAGTTTCAAAAGTTGAACCAGACTTAGATGCGATCATATAATTTGAAGATAATACATCATTACCTAATTTTGCTAAAAATCTATTGAAGCTTATTGAATCTACATCTGAATAAAAATAAATCAAATCAGAATTGATATTTAGCCCGTTAATACCTAACATATGTTCTACAGTGTGTTTAGAGCCACCTATACCCATAACGCTTAATTTTTTAACACCAGTCTGAGCTTTTAGCCTATCTGCTAAAGAATAGATATCATCTAATCTTTTTAACTGTTCTTTAGGTAGGTCTACCCAATTCAAGAATTTACCTTCTTTATTTGCTCTTGAAGAAAATTCTTTTACAAATTCTGAAGTTTTTGATGAATACTTTGAAAAATCAACTCCTGTGAAAGTTGTTTTTAAAGCTGAACTTTTAGTTAACATAAATAGTTTCTCCTTTTCTTCTTATCTAAATAATACCATAGAAGTTCTTTTTTAGTCGGATTTTTATGAAAAATTTATATTTCATTTGCACAAAATATTATACTATGATAATATTCCTAGTGCGAGGTCTTTTTTAGATGTTCAATAACGAATATTACTATTGGAAGGAATTTTTTTCTCAAAAAGAAAACCAGAAAAAAATCACATATCTAAAAAAAAAGTATAAAGATAAAAAAATCATTTTATATTCAAATGGTATTTATTTTGATGCTTTAGTTGACTCATATAGATTGAAAAAAATCCTTAATATAGTAGGAATTTCAGATATCAGATATGAAGATAACAAACAAGATATCTATAAGGGCTATCGCTGCATCCGACCAAGTGATTTAAAAAATATCAAATTTGATTTAATTCTAGTAACATCTCCTAACCCTGAATCAATAAAAAAATACCTTAGAGAGAACTTGAATATAAAAACCAAAATAGAAGCTTTTGATATAAAAGATTTTAATATCCTAGAAAACTCTTTTCTTAAGTTTGAACTAGCTTATAACTACCTAATGGAATCAAAAAATCTTGTTAAAACAGCAAAATATGCATTCTGTTGTTCAAATAGAGAATTAAATACAAAAACTAACTATTTAAGGGTTCTAAAAAAAATAAAACAAAAAGAAAAGCTTAGAGTATTATTTATATGCGAAGAAAATTCAAAATGGGGCTATCAATCTTTATATGAAGAATTAAAAAAAGATAGCAGATTTGAAATTTTACCAATAGTAATTTATCCTATAATCACCAAAAGCAGAATTGAATTCAATCAGGGTGAAAATATAAGCTTCTTTGAAAAATTAGGTATAAAAGCTGTTGACGGATATGACTACAAAAACAGCCAATGCCTAGATATAAAGACATTTGACCCGGATTTAGTATTCTACCAACAACCTTGGTATATTCAGGGAAATAACCACCCTTATAAAGTCTCAGAATATGCTCTTACAATGATGAT
>CALVAL010000040.1 GCA_944325535.1 Candidatus Gastranaerophilales bacterium | reverse complement strand
CTACATAAAATGTCTCAAACCAAATATGAACTTTTATTCCTCGCTTATGAGCTTCATTAATCCAAATTCGAAGAGGATCAAAACCTACAAAATCTTCATTTTGTTTAATAAACCCATATTTTGCCATCGTCTTAGATGGGAATATAGTCTTTCCATGATAGTATGTTTCTACAAAAATATTATTTATACCTGATTCTGAAAGCTGATTTAAAACTCTTTCAATATCTTTTTGACTATAAAAAGTAGGTCTTATCCATACGCCTTTAAGCTCTGCAGAATCATAAGGAATTACCGTAGACATAGCAAGATTTGCATACTCAATTGCTCTTGATGCATATTTTTGGGAATCATTACTATTTTTTTGAGCTTTTTCTATATAATCATTGGCTTTAGCAATGTTTTGTTGAGTTCTTTTTTGATTATATTCTGAATTTTTTTGAATATAATACAACATCATATTTTGAACTTCTTTTATTTTTTCTCTTGCGCTATACAAAAATGTATCAGATGTAATATATGATGTTATAACTTTCTTATTCAAATCTATAGAAATTTTGGCGCCAACCATAATATTTTCATGAATCCATTTTTTAGCTTGTCCATGCCCGCTTATTACAAGACCATTAGCTGGAATTAACGAATCTGCGCCACTTAAAGCAGTGACAGTATCTCCAACTACTATTGCCTCTGTCCCAAACTCATTTGTATTTGTTCTATAACCAAAAGCTGGAGTATAAACAACTAATTGATTAGCCCCTCTTAGTCCAGGATAACTAGCACCTTTCCAATTAGTTGAAAACTGTGGATCCACAACATCTATTTTAAACATTGACTGGTTAAAAATAACTTCATTATTCTGAGGAACATAATTTGAGTATACATTTTGTGCGGAGATAGTTCCACATAAAAAAAATATTGAAAGTATCAATAAGCAAACTCTTCTTATCATCCCCTATAGTCCTTTATTGAATATTATAGAACTAGAATATCAGAATTACAAGGATATATTTTTATCCCTAGCCTTCTGCTTGATAAGCCCAAGCTGAATGATTATGGATACTCTCTAGTGATTCACATTCTACCTCAAAAGAATCTATTATTTCATTATTTCTTAATAGAACGACAACATCTCTTAATACATCTTCTACAAACTTTGGATTATCATAAGCTTTTTCTGTTACAAATTTTTCATCTTCTCTTTTTAACAAAGGATACAATTCACAAGAAGCGGATTTTTCAATGTCTCTTACTAAATCCTCAAGCCAAATATGCTCATCTTCAGGATATGTTACTTTTACAGAAACAATAGCTCGTTGATTATGAGCTCCATAATTAGAAATCTCCTTTGAGCAAGGACAAAGAGTCGTCACAGGAACTTTTACACCTAAAAAGAAACGATATTCTTCATCATCTTCATTATAGTTATCTAAAATTCCTTCAAAAAAGCAATCATAACACATTGGAGCTGATATGCCAGTTACAGGAGATGTTTTGTTAATAAAATATTTAAAATCTAATTTTAAATATCCACTTTTTGCATCCAACCGTTGAACAATAGCCTCAACACAGCCTTTTATATCAATACCAAGAGTCTTTTTAGTTCGCCATTCATTTAAAACCTCTACAAAACGTGACATATGTGTGCCTTTATAATGAGCTGGTAAAGACACTCCTGCTGTAGCATTTGAATATACTACTATATCATCAGCATCTTTTCTTTGTATTTTTAAAGGCAGCTCAATACCTTTGATTCCAACTTTTTGAATATCAACGCCACGAGTATCTGACTGATTTTGAACATCTTTCATTTATATATCAATTCCTTCAAAACTTTTTTGTTCTAATGCGATTAAAAGTTTTAACGCTGCAACCCTTTGAACCTTTGGAGGAGCATTTCTTAATAATTCAACAGCTTTTAACATCATCGGATCATTATCATACCAACGATTACCTTTACCCTGATATGTATTAATTATTTCATATACATGCTCAATTACCTCTCCAGCAACTTGTTCTTGGAGCTGCAACATAAATTCTGCAGCTTCTGTTTTTGTCTCACTAGGAGATAATCTCAACAATTCCAAAGCTTCTTTTAAAATAGGATCTTTGTCATACCAGCGTTTGTTAATCATTTTTTCCTCGCATTCTTTTAAATATTATTGTATTATAAAAAGTATGATATTGAAAGGGTACTAAATTATTATGAAAATTTTACTTATTAATGGTGCTAATTTAAATATGTTAGGTCAAAGAGAACCTGAAAAATATGGTCATACCACATTAAAAGATATTGAAACTCAAGTAATCGAAAAAGGTAAAGAACTTGACTGCATTGTAGATACTTATCAAAGCAACCATGAAGGAGATATTGTTGATAAAATCCAACAAGCTAAAGGAACATATGATGGAATACTTATAAATGCCGGCGGATATACACATACAAGCGTAGTTATTAGAGATGCAATTGCCGCGACTAATATCCCAACTGTTGAAATTCATATGACAAATATCCATTCAAGAGAAGAATTTAGACATACTTCTCTTATTTCAGGAGTCTGTATCGGTCAGGTTGTAGGTTTCAAAGAACTAAGTTATATTTTTGCACTAGAAGGGCTTATTAATTATCTAAAATAAAAACTTCCCTTTTTGGGGAAGCTATGAAATTCTCTTTCTCTCGCTCGTTTATCATTTATATAACATTTTAGTTATCACCGATTTGTATATATATAAAGCATTTAAAATTTATCCAATTTCAAAAAGAAAAATATTTTTTACAAAACTTAACAATTAGAGGATTTGAAAAATCCAACCTGAAGCGAAACCGTTCCCAGCAGTTTGCGAGAAAAATGGCAATTTTTCCGCAAACTCATTGTATAAAAAAGTCGTGCAGTATATTCTACTACACGACTTTTCAATATTTTGATATGCATTACTCTTTTAAGAAAGATTCATAATTCCTTGCTAATAAATGAGTTCTCACTTGATTAATTAAATCCAAAGCAACACCCACCATAATTATCAAAGATGTAGCACCAATTCCCTGTAGAGTAGTTATTCTTGTAATATAACTTGCAAAAGCAGGTACTAAAGCAATAATACCGAGTCCTAAAGCTCCGATAAAAGTTGTCTTTGAAAGAATTTTATCTAGAGCTTCTGCTGTAGGTCTTCCAGGTTTTACCCCAGGGATTGAAGATCCGTATTTTTTTAAGTTATCTGCAATCTCTTTTGGCTGCATATTAGGCATAATTGATGCATAGAAGAATGTCAAAGCAACAATCATTATAAAATATATTACATAATATACAACGCCACTTGGATTGAAAATTTTATTCAAAGTCATCACAAAATCTTGAATCCAACCTGCAGGTAAATTAGCTTGACCAACCAAACTTAAAACTGTAGAAGGAAATAATAATATTGCAACAGCAAAGATAATTGGCATAACCCCTCCTGGGTTAAGCTTAAATGGAATAAAAGTATTTACTCCACCATAGACTTTATTACCAACTTGCCTTTTTGGATTAACAATAATTACTTTTCTTACAGCTTCTTGCATAATTACAATAAATACCATTGTTACAAAAAACATTGCAAGTAATAAGATTAGTCCCCACATTAGAGCTGAATCATTAGATACCATTTGGGCTGTTCTTGATGAATAAAGAGGGATACCTGATAAAATACCTACAAATATTATCAAAGAACCACCATTTCCTATACCTTTTTCTGTAATTAACTCAGACATCCACATAACTAGTACAGAACCTGCTGTTAGTGTTATTACAGATGAGATATAGAACATTGCATGATTTAGCCCCGGAAGAATTCCAGTTTGCATATGAGAAAGAAAACTCATAAATATACAACCTTGAAATGCTGCAAGTACTACAGTAAACAATCTTGTATATTGAGATAATTTTCTTCTTCCTGCTTCACCATCTTCTTTTTGCAATCTTTCTAGAGCAGGTATAATTACTGCCATTAATTGCATAATAATTGATGAAGTAATGTAAGGCCCAATCCCTAGTGCAAATATAGAAACTTTTCCTAAAGCACCACCTGTAAACAAATCTAAGAAACCTAAAAGATTATTTCCAGCTGCTAGATTAGCAAAAGCTTCATTATTTATACCATAAATCGGCAAATGAATACCAAATCGGAACAATACAAGCATTAGAAAAGTAAATATCAACTTTTCTTTTAAGCCTGATGCATTCCACATTGACATCAAATCTGCTGTCGTAGGTATTTTCATTCCGCCTGTATGTCCGCCTGCCATTATACTAATTCAACCTTTCCGCCTGCTGCTTCAATTTTTTCTTTTGCTGATGGAGTTACATAACTAGCTTTTACGTTAATAGCTTTTTTAATTTCACCATTACCTAAAATTCTAAGACCATCGCAAGAAGGATGAGCTTTTCTGATTTCTTTTAATGATTCTAAAGAAATTTCAGTAATTTCTAATTCTGCTAATCTTCCAACATTAATTTCAGCATAATTACGTTGATTAATAATTTGGAAACCTTTTAATTTAGGTAATCTTCTATAAGCTGGCATTTGACCACCTTCAAAACCTCTTTTAGAAGTTCTACCTGAACGTTGTCCTTCACCATTATGACCACGACAAGATGTTTTACCATGTCCTGATGAACGTCCACGACCTACTCTTTTTGATTTTGAAGTTGAACCTTCTGCAGGTCTCAAATCTTCTAACAAAATTTTATCTGCCATAATTTATATTCCTCTTTTCTAAATTCTATTCTTCTACTTCCAATAAGTGTGAAATTTTATTCACCATACCCATAATTGTTGCACTGTTATTGTGTTCAACAACTTGGTTTGTTTTGCTTAGTCCTAAAGCTTTTGCAACTCTACGTTGAGCTTCAGAACAACCGATTAAACTTTTTACAAGTTTTATTTTTATTTGTTTTGTTTCTGCCATTTTTATATTCCTTTTTACTATTAGTCTTATTATTTCATCTAAAATTTTAACTGAAAATAGCCTACTAGTTTAATAATTCAGCCATTGTAAGACCACGTTTTTTAGCAACTTCTGAGAATGGTCTTAATGATTTTAAAGCTTCTAATGTTGCATTAGCAGCATTTAAAGGAGATTTAGAACCTAGTGATTTTGAAAGAATATTTTCAATACCTGCAAGTTCTAATACTGAACGAACTGCACCACCTGCAATAATACCAGTACCTTGAGAAGCTGGCTTAAGCATTACAGCACCTGCTCCTGAACGACCAGTAATTGGGTGAGGAATAGTTGTTTTAAAGATAGGCACAGTAATCAAATTCTTTCTTCCATCAGCAATAGCTTTTTGGATAGCTACAATAACTTCAGAAGCTTTTGCACAACCTACACCTACTTGTCCTTTTTGGTTACCAACAATAACAATTGCTCTAAAGCTTAATTTTTTACCACCTTTAACAACCTTTGTTACACGACGGATTTGAACAACTTGTTCTTTCCATTCTGATTCAGGTTTTACTTCTTGAGTTTCTACTCTTTTCTTTCTGCTACGTTGTTTTTTAGCAGGAGCTTCTACAGCAGCTTCTTCAACTACAGCTGTTTCTTCAACAACTTCTTCTGCAGCTTCTGCAACAACTTCTTCAACTTGTTTAATTTCTTCTGTCATGTTATACCTTTCCTATTTTTCTAACAGTTGTACTATTTTTTGTATTTAACATTCAAATATTCAAACAACAAAAACGCCTTGTATTCGGCATTTATAAATATTCAAATGTGGGTTCTTTTCTGACATGAAAATTTTATTATAAAAGATTTTTTTTCGCAATAGTATCTACAGCATTCAAAAGGATTTTGTTACTTTTATTTACAACATAAGGGTTTGAAAAATGTCAATTTTTCCGCAAACTCACAAAATTTATTCTTCTAAAATTCTATTCAAACAATTAAAAAATTCACCCATACAACAAAATATACGTGATTTTTATGTTTATTACATTTACTATTGTAGGATATTTTTACAACTTTATTTTATAAATCTAGCTAATAGCTTCCTTATTAATTGAAAAAATTAAAATACAAAGCAAAAATATATTTGTATAAAAGGAGGCTATAATGAAAACTAAGCTTGTGTATTGGGATGATAATTTATATGTAAAAATACCAAAAGATTATCTAGAACAACTTAACTGGAAAAAAGATGAAATATTAAATATAGATTTGGATTTTGAATATTCTAAAATTGAAATCTTTAAAAAAGAAGAAGATCAAGATGATTTGATGGATAGAGAAGCGGATGAAGATTTTTAAAAATCTTCATCCGCAACTTTTTATAATATATTAACTTTGCTTACTATCTAAATAAAAAATGATGAATATAGTATGCATAAATTATTCCAAATAATGCACCGACAAAAACTTGCATCGGCGTATGACCTAATAATTCTTTTAATTTACCCCCAGCTTCTTGCAAATCCTGTTTGTATAAATCCATTATAATTTTATTCAAACAAGCAGCTTGTTTTCCTGCAGCTCGTCTTACTCCTGCGGCATCATACATAACAATAAAAGCAAAACCTAGAGCTATTGCAAAATCTATAGAGGAAAAGCCTTGAATTAGCCCCACCGTTGTAGATAGTCCCATAACTCCTGCAGAATGAGAACTAGGCATACCGCCAGTCGTTGTAAATAATCTTAAATCTAAGTTTCTTTTTACAATAAGATGCAAAAAACATTTTACAAGCTGAGCTAGAATAATACCAGAAAAAGCAACAAAAATAACCTCATAACCGGTATTATAGAACTGTTCTAAATTCATTAAATACTCCCTATCCTACCATTTAACTTATCTAAAATTTCTTTTAATATACTTGAATCGTACTCTTCTATTATAGCATAACATTCTTTT
Source organism: Candidatus Gastranaerophilales bacterium (assembly GCA_944325535.1). GTDB lineage: Bacteria > Cyanobacteriota > Vampirovibrionia > Gastranaerophilales > Gastranaerophilaceae > CAG-196. The sequence goes on along the minus strand of CALVAL010000040.1, from coordinate 11,180 downwards.
ATTAAAACTCTGAACCTATTTTTAGCCACATCTAAGCCATATAATGATACATATGTAAGCTTTCCGCTATTTTTATCTTTACCTACAGTTTTCCCAAGCTCTTCAAAGGTTGAAATTTCATCCATAATATCATCATAGATTTGAAAAGCTAGACCAAATTTTTTAGCAAAATTATCAAATTTCTCTATTATTTCATCAGAAGCATTGGCAATTATAGCCCCCATCCTTACCGCAAGTCTAAACAGCACAGCTGTCTTATTGATATGAATAAAATCAAGAGTTTCACTAGGTGATTTTACTAATTTCCCACCTTCTGATTCAATGTCTACAACCTGACCAGCAATAAGTCCATATGCGCCAGCAAATTTTGTATACTCATGCAACAACCTTACTATTTGTTCAGAAGATAGCCCTTTTGATTTTTCTATAATAAGCTGAGGTGCAAAAGTTAACAAAGCATCACCTGCTAAAACGGCATTTGCTTCTCCAAAAACTTTATGATTAGAAGGTTTACCACGTCTAAAATCGTCATTATCCATACAAGGAAGATCATCGTGAATAAGACTTTGAACATGAAGCATTTCTAGTGCACAAGCTGCTGGAAAAGCTAATTCAATATCAGCACCTAAAACCCTTGCAGTCTCTAAGCACATAATTGGTCTTAATCTTTTTCCAGGAAGCATAAGCGTATACTTCATAGCTTTAAAAATATCCTCTGGATAAGTAATTTGCATATACTCATCTAATTTTTCATCAACTTTTCTAATCAATTCCTTCATTATTTATATCCTTATAAATATTCTGCTTTAATGTATTCCTGGCACTTTGACGTTTTCTAGCACTTATTTTTACCGCAGCTTTATCATTATGAATTTTATGCGAAGACTCGACCTTCCGACCTTGATACTTAACTTTTTCCTTATATTCTTTTGCTTCATCGACAAATTCTAAATAGCTTGAATATCTAGTCTCGTCAATTGTATCAAGATGAGTTTTTACGGCACAGTTCGATTCATTTATATGTAAACAATCCTGAAACTTACAATATTGCTTATATCGTGCAATTTCTGGAAATAATAAATCAACCTCATTTGGCATTATAAAATCAAATTTCAAATTACTAAAACCAGGAGTATCGACAATTCTTGAATTATCCCCTAGCGAAATAATTTCACAATGTCTTGTAGTATGAGTTCCTCGTTGAGTTTTCTCACTCACCTCTTTTGTTCTTAAATTCAAATTAGGCGCAACAGCATTAATAAGACTTGTTTTTCCTACTCCAGAGGATCCACATAAGACAGAAGTTTTACCATTCAAAATTTCTTTAAATTCTTCTATTCCAAGTCCTTCTTTTGCAGATGTAAATAAAATATCGTACCCTAAAGGTTCATAAATTGAAAAAACTTTTTCTATTGTACTATCATCTTTTGATAAATCATTTTTATTAAAACAAAGAACTGCTTCCAAATTATGATGTTTTGCAAACGCTATATATCTATTTAGCTGAGAAAAATTCAATTCGGGCTCTTTTACAGCAGAAATAATTATCACTCTATCGATATTTGCAACAGTAGGACGAGTAATAAAATTTTTCCTAGGCAAAATTTTCTCTATAGCACCACCAGAGAATTCTACGTAGTCACCTACAAAAATTTTTTGTTTTTGCTTTTTTAAAACCTCACGAATCTTACACTCATAAGTTTTATTCTCTGAATGCACATAATAGAAATCCGAATGAATTTTAAAAATCTGCCCTTTCGCCATAAAAAAATTTTACCATAATTTCTAAAAGTAAAATATGTAAATTTATGTAACAAATACTCCAAATTTATTAAAGTTTTTATTCAATATGCCGATAACATATCAAGGAAAGGATGTAAGAAATGCCTCATAATAGTAGAGTCGGAGATATTTACTACAATAATGCAATAGCTCAAAAGACAGATATAAGAAAACAGACTGAAAAGAGTATTAATAGCCTATTTGAGCGAAATATTATCACTGCACAACAAAAGGATGATCTTTTAAATAAATATTTAAGCGGAGAAATTTCATTCGGTGAAGATGGACTTACAGAAAATGAAGCAAATAACTTCACTAAAGATGACTATGAAAAAATAAACAATAATTTAAAAAATAACATTAGAGACTCAAAAGAAAACTCAAATACCCCTTATATAATACAACCAGGAGATACCCCTGAAAAAATTGCTGAAAAATTAGGATATACAGGTGTAGAAGCAAAAAATTTTGCTACAAAAATAAAAGCTAACGCAATAAACGATGGGCTTTATTACAAGTTTGGTTTTAAAACTGGAGATATGATAATTTTACCTGGTAATTTTGAACAAGAAATTTCAAACTTAAAAAATACTGGAAATTATCTAGAAACTGACGCTGAAATTAATAATAGCTATATCGATATACGAAAACAACAGCGTAGTGAAGCAGATCAAGAAAGTTCTGCCAATAAAAATCAAACTTCCCACAAAAAAACACAAATATCTCAAACTGATATTAATAAGTATGAAAACCTAAAACAAAAGAGCATTAATATAAGAGATGCTTTATCCAAAAATCCTAGCATTAAAAACAAAAATTTATCTAATCTAAATAGCGAAAATGTAGCATTAGTATTAATGTTATACAATCAAAAAACAGGTAGAAGTTTAGCTCAAGATATCATTAATAATGGAGATCATAATTTTGCAAAAATAAAAAACAATATATGTTGGAACTTAGCAAAAAGAGCACAAGAATTAAATCTTACAGGGATTTATTTTAAAGATTACATGAATATGAATGATGAAAAAAAATTAGTAAGTTGGATTCAAAATGCTCAAGATAAAATAATAGAAGCAGAGACCAAAAAAAATCCTGCATTTAAAAAAGTATTTTCTGATAGAGCCGAAAGACACATTGTAAGAGAAAATGATCTTACTACTACAAGAAAAAATGCTTCAAAAATTGCTAAAGATTTAAATAAAGAAATAAACCCTGATTTTGAATTAGGCTTATCTGAAACTTGGGCATATTTAAAAAAGAGTAGTAGTAATGATGGTATTATAAATGTATTAGAAAAAATTACCCCAGAAACTGTCGCATTTGTTGTTGAAGAGTTTAAAAAAGAAAGTAACAAAAACATCACATTTGCTATTGATGATGAAATTGGACTTGATATGAGTCAAATAAAAAAATATATTTGCAAAAATCTAGTAACACAAGCGAAAAAGCTTGGTTTAACTGGAATATACTACAGTAGTTATGAAAACATTAATGACATCAATTCTCTGAACTCTTGGGTCGAAAGTATAAGTAAAAAAATAAGAAATGCTGAAATAAATAATAGTAAGTATGTCCGAACAGAAGCATCTTCTCAAATAAGAACAAAAACAGAAACTAAGAATGGAGTTACTTCTGAGACAATAAGTAATCATCCTCTATTTAAAGAAGGAAATATAAGTAAAGTTGTTGAAAATTATGATAAAAATAACTACAAAATTAATAGTATGTACTACTTTAAAGACAGCAAAGTTATAAAAGAAGGCTATGTTGCGTCCTATACAAACCCTATAACAAATAAAAAAGAAATTATAAAAAATGTCATTATTTCTCAAAATAAAAATGGTGAATTCTTTGTAAAAGACAAAAATGGGATTGAGCTTTCAGTTCAACAAGACGAAAATGGTCAATATTTTACTTTAAATAATAATAAGTGCTACATAGTAAAACGCAGAGAGCTCATTAAAAAAGGGGAAAATACAAAAGCAGAAGATGTAAAAATTTATGAACCGCTACCATTAAAAATAAAACTTCCTGACAATGCAAATAACAATGCAAAAGATTTTGCAAAAGCTCTTGAAAATAATAAAGAAGCATTAATGAAAGAATTAAAAATAGATAGCGATACTTACAATCGCCTAGCAATTTTAGCAATGGCAATCGCAGAAAATGAAACAAACTTTGGTATTAATGAAGGGCCTAGAGCCGCAAAATATCCAGTAGCTGCTATTGACAGTATTTCTGGCGGAGTTGTTAATAACTTTTTACGCGAACTTTCATTCGGTCCAACCCAAATAAAGTATGATGTCCATAAAAAAGATTCTAAGATTGCTGAATTATTTGAATCTTTTGGAATAAAACATGAATTACAATTATATCAAATGGATAAATCTGCAATAGCAACTCTTATTATTTTAGCAGTTAATGATTCAAGACTTAAACAAAATAAGAATATTCAAAATGGAATTGAAGCTGCTAATGGAGTAATAGTAGAAGAAAAAGGCTGGGAAATACAAAAAGGACATGCTTCAAAAACTTATAATACAAAACCTTGGATAAACAACGTAACGCAAGACGATGCCCTCTGTTATTCTTGGAATCAAGGTAACAGACAAATCCTTAATGGAACTATGACACCAGAACTTAATGCATATACTCGTAATGTAAGAAAATATAAAGAAAAATATAGCATTATAGAAGATAAAAGTCTTAAAAAAGAGGCTATAGAAAAAGCTTTTGTCCAAAACATTAAGCCTCTTGATAATAATGGTCCAATAGGTTCTATTGCATTTATGCCTAAAATGTACAGCTATTCAGAATTCAAGAATATTAATTCTACAGTTCAAATTCTTGAAAACAGTTTAAAAAACAATCCTAAAATAGATGATAAATCCAAAAATCTACTATTATTAGCTGTAAAAAATAGAGAAATAGCTTTTGAGTTTGGGTTAAAAAAAGCTGAAGCTGATTCTTTAACACAAAAAGATGTCGATTTACTGCTATCCCATCTATCAAAACTAAAAAATAACCTAGAAAATAAAAATAAGAATATTAAATTTTCTGATGGTATTAATTCTAGTGAAAACTATATAATGAAAAATCAATATATGGATCTAATTAAAAAATCTGAATTAGAGTTTAAAAAAGCTTATTTAGGTTCACTTTCTCCAACAATTTCAACATCTTCTATTCCAAAAGAAAATATTTTAAATAATCCTTTAAATAACAATTTAGACTACTCAATCAAAAAACATCGTAGAGGTTTTGCTGGTGATGTTCATAATGAAATAGATGATAAAGGAGTTAATACTGCAAGTACAAACGACACTTCTTATACCTTAGCAAAATTTGCACAGACAACTGTAGAAAAAATGAAATCTGCAGGAAAATGTATGACAGGATTTAGGCAAGCAATCAGAGAAGCTGGTATTAACGATACAGACTTAGTTGAAGGAACTCCTAGAGGCTCTGTCAATTGGTTTGAAAGACATCCCGAAATGTTTGAAGAAGTAAATTTTATCAACATTGGTAACAATAAAGCACGACAAATCAATAGTACCGATCTACCTAATTTACCAGCAGGTTATATTGTCGTTTGGATTCCTAGCGCTGAATATACAACTAAAGAGAAAGGATACGAACCTGGGCATATTTCAATTACAAATGGTAATGGTCAAGCATATGCAGATGAAACTGATAACTTAGACTGGGGAGTTTACCATAGTTCTAAAAATTCAGGCAAAGGCGAACATGGTACTTTCAGAGTATTTCGCTTGACTAATAATTGGACAGTTGACCAGAAAACTGGTAAATTAAAATTTTGTAAATAACTCTTAAGATTCTCCACCAAAACTCAAAATATATTGTATAATATAAGATATATAATATATTAAGGAGAAGGTTAATGTCAGTTATTGAGGGTTTATTAACAGTAAAAAACGAAAAATTTTGTATAATTGTATCACGTTTTAATGAATTTATTTGTTCTAAATTATTATCAGGTGCTTTAGACGAATTGAAGCGCCACGGTGTCGATGAACAGAATATTGATATCGTATGGTGCCCTGGTGCTTTCGAAATCCCCTTAATCGCAAAAAAGTGTGCTAAAACCGGAAAATACAATGCAATTATAACTCTAGGAGCCGTCATCAAGGGCTCGACTTCTCATTATGATTATGTCTGTGCAGAAGTATCTAAAGGGGTTGCATCTGTTGGCTTAGAAACAGAAGTTCCAGTAATATTTGGAGTACTTACGACAGATAACATCGAACAGGCTATTGAAAGAGCTGGCACAAAAGCTGGTAACAAAGGTTCTGATGCAGCTAAATCTGCTATAGAAATGGCAAACCTAATGAATGTAATATAATAGTCTCATCAATGTCTTTTATTAAGAAAGGAGCGTGTGTAATGAGCGAAGTTATAACCGAATTTAGAAATGAAAATACAAAAAATATTGATTTATTATCAACAATTGATATGGTCAAAAAAATAAATGAAGAAGACAAGCTCGTTGCACTAGCTATTGAAGATGAACTACCTAATATTGCAGAAGCTGTTGATATAATTGCAAAACAATTCTTACATGGAGGAAGACTTTATTATTATGGAGCTGGAACTTCTGGCAGAATAGGAGTTCTGGATGCTTCAGAATGTCCTCCTACATTTGGTGTTCCTTCTGATATGGTAATCGGAATTATTGCTGGTGGAGATGGAGCTCTTAGAAATGCAGTAGAAGGTGCAGAAGATAATTTTGAATTAGGGGTGCGTGATGCTGAATGTCTAAGAGAAAAAGATGTCTGTGTTGTAATTTCAGCTAGCGGAAATCCTAAATATTTGCTTGGAGTTCTAAAAAAAGCTGACGAAATAGGTTGCAAAACAATAGCTCTTACTTGCAACCATAATGCTGCAATTTTGGAAGAAGCTGGACTAGGTATTTGCGTAGAAATTGGACCAGAGGTAATAGCAGGTTCTAGTAGAATGAAAGCAGGTTCTGTTCAAAAAATGGTTTTAAATATGTTATCTACCGGTGCAATGATAAAAATTGGCAAAACTTATGAAAACTTCATGATAGACTTAATGCCTAACAATGAAAAATTAAAGGATAGAGCTATTAGGATAGTCGCGGAGATAGCTAATGTAAGTCATTCAGAAGCTTTTGAAAAGTTACTAGAATGTAACTGGGAAGTAAAAACCTCTATAGTTATGCTTAAATGTAATATTTCAAAAGATGAAGCAAAAGAAGCTCTTCGCAAAAACTGCGGCGTTTTAAGAAGAGCTCTGAATATTTTAACTAATATATAATCAATTTAATAAACCAAGCTGAAGCCCTTTTTCAAAATTTATAAAGAAAAAGTTGGTATAAAACCTAATTTTATAGTACAATTAGTATAAGGTTAAGAGTTTTAAGGGAGGCATTGGACAAATGAAATTGACAGTACTTGGACCTGGATGTTGGGGACTAACACTTGCTTGGCTACTTAATAACAACTTCGAAGAAATTGTTATATGGGGAAGAGAATGTGACCTCAATGAAGATCTAATAAAAAATAAGCACTGTTCTAAGCCTCTAGAAATTCAACTTGATAAAAAAGTTGAATTTACATCAGACCTAAAAAAAGCTATTGAAAATGCTGACATTATTTTATCTGTAGTAGCTACTAGTGGAGTACGAAGCGTATGTGAGCAACTCAAAATCGCAGGAATAAAACCTTCTCAACCTCTTGTAAATGCCTCTAAAGGACTTGAATTAAACACATTAATGAGAATGAGTGAAGTAATAAAAGATGTATTACCAGAACAAAGAGTTGTAATTTTATCAGGACCAACTCTTGCCAAAGAAGTTTTACAAGGTAAACCAACTGCTGCATCTGTTGCTTGTGAAGACCTTGAAGTTGCAGAGTTTGTTCAAAAAGCTTGTAATGTTCCTAATAAATTTAGACTATATACAAATTCAGACGTTATTGGTGTTGAATTAGGCGGTAGCTTAAAAAACGTTATAGCAATTGCATCAGGTTTTGCCCATACAATGGATTTAGGAGATAACTGCATGGGAAGTCTTTTAACTAGAGGAATGGCTGAGATTGTAAGGCTCTCTGTCAAATTAGGAGCTAATCCTTCTACTCTCTATGGACTTTCTGGAATGGGCGACTTAATTGCGACATGCTCAAGTCCTATGTCAAGAAATTACACAGTCGGAGCTATGCTAGGAAAAGGCAAAAAAATAGATGATATTTTAAAAGAATTAGGCTCTGTAGCAGAAGGAGTCAAAACCTCAAAAGCAGTATGTGATCTTGCTAAAAAACTTGGAGAAGAAGTTCCTGTATCTAGTGCAATATATGAAGCTGTTTATACTGATATAACTCCACAAGAAGTTCTATCAAAACTAATGAACAGAAAACTTAAAAAGGAAGAAAGCTATGATTAAGTATGCAGTACACTATTTGAAAAATACTTTTGTACCTCTTAATTGTCCTGACAATATCAATTTAGATGATGGGCAGCTTGTTTTAGCTAGAACAGAAAAAGGTGAAGAAGCTCTCAAGGCTTTTTTAGTGAACAGTGAAGTCGCAAAATTATTTGAAAACTCAGATAAAACACCAGCTCCATTTGAGTTTATTCGAATATTAACTCAAGAGGACTTAATGCTACTTGAAGATTTAAAGAAAGAAGAGGTTACCTCATTCTTTAAATGCAAAGAACTAGTAAAAAAACATCATCTCAATATGAATTTAGTTCAATGCAAAATAACCTTTGATAAAAGAAAAATTTCATTCTACTATACAGCCCCTGAAAGAGTTGATTTTAGAGAACTCTTAAAAGACTTAACACAAGTCTTCAAAAGAATGAGAATAGACTTACGCCATATTGGAGTAAGAGATGAATCTTCAATTATGGATGGAACTGGAATTTGTGGTAAACCTTTTTGCTGCTCTTCTTATTTAAGAAAATTTGAATCAATAAATGTAAAACTAGCAAAAGATCAAGGTATGCCTATAGCACCATCTAAAATTTCAGGCACATGCGGAAGACTATTATGTTGTCTAACATATGAATATTCAAACTATATAGAAGCTGCTAAAGGAATGCCACCGGTAGGATCTACAGTAATGACATCTAATGGCTTAGGGAAAGTATGCTTTATTCAATTCCTGAATAATACAGTAGCTGTCAAATTTGAAGATGGAAAAATCAAAGAATTTGAAAAATCAGAAATCGAAATGGTTGATGCAGATGTAAATGTGGATATTGAAATACCACAAATAAATAACTATACAACAGATGAAAAAGTAGATGCTAAACAATTAAAACAACTAGAAGACGATAGAAATAGCTCTACTGGAAATGTGTAATTATTCTTGAAAGGAGAATGTATGCTTGAAAAAATTGAAAAACTACAAATTGTTACACTTGGAGTACTAGTTGCAGCATCAATTATTATTTCTACTCAAATAGCATCTAATACAGTTTCAAAGGATGTAATTACAGTAACAGGTTCTGCTTACGAAATTGTTAAATCAGACTCTGGGACTCTAAACTTTGGAATCAATGTAAAAAGACTTACAAAACAAGATGCATATACTGCTATGCAATCTCAAAAGCAAATTGTAGAAAAATATCTTAAAGATAAAGGCATAGATTCAATTGATATAAAACCTGTAAATGGTTATTATAGCTACAAAAGAGATGCAAAAACCGGAGCTTATACAGAAATTCCTGAAAGCTATAATTTAACACAATCAATCACAATTAGCTCAAAAAATGTTGAACTTATTAAAGAAATTTCAAATGATATTACAGGACTAATCAATAAGGGTGTCGATATTAATGTATATTCACCATCATATGATTATTCAAAACTTCCAGAACTAAAGGTTACGCTATTAGAAAAAGCATCACAGGATGCTAAAGACAGAGCAGCTTCTATGCTTAAACCTACAAGAAATTCAGTAGGAAAAATCCAATCTGTTAAAATGGGTGTTTACCAAATAACACCTGTTGATTCAACAAATGTATCAGATATGGGAATTAATGATACATCAACTATTGATAAAAAAGTAACTGCTGTAGCAAATGTATCATTTAAAATAAAATAAGCTTGTTAATTCACAAAAAAAAGAAGCATTAATTAAATTTTAATGCTTCTTTTTATATTGAAATTATATAAAAGATATGTTAATATAAAATTGTCACAAATTAAGAAGAGGACTTTAATATGGATATTAGTTCAGTAGGTGGAAGTGCATTAACCCCTGAAGTTCAAGCTCAATATGCTGCAAAATGTATGAGTATGTCTCAACAGACAAGCTATATAGCAGGCTCATTAATCCAAGACACAGTAGAAATTTCAGCAGAAGCACTAGCAAAATATACCGAAGAAATGAATACTAGCATAGAAAGAATGCTATAATCAATAAATTAAATAAAATTTAGTAATAATATCCACGTTTTTTAATAGAAAGCGTGGATATTAGCTTATTAGATATTACTAAATTATCTGACTAGGGAATAGCTTTAAAAATGAAAATTGGGTTTAATAATTGTATTAAATCTTTTTCATACTTCCAGCTATTCTTAATTCCAAGAGCCGTTTTAGGCTCTTTTTTTTTATAAAAAAGTCCTCATTTAGTATTAGCCCGAGTGACTAATTAAAAAATTTTAAAACAGTTCATAATAAAAATACTCAAAGAAAGGAGGTATGCCATGAATATCCTAAAAAATACATCCTATGTGCTTGTTCTAGTTGGTGCTCTAAACTGGGGACTAGTTGGTATGTTTGATTTTAACTTAGTAGAATTTTTATTTGGAGATATGACAATATTATCAAGAATAACATACTCATTAGTCGGAGTAAGTGCAATTATAACAGCTTTTTCAATGCACCACTGCAATGTTATAGAGAAGAAAAACGGCTGTGAATATGGCAGATGCAACCTATAAAACTAAATAAATTTGCATAAAAAAGTTGAGTCACAGCTCAACTTTTTTATTTTATCCCCCACATACCTTACATGGTATTCCGCCACGTTTTATAGCATCCTTTTTTTCGATTCTTATACAATTTACAGTACATTTATTAGCCCACTGACACCCTGGCTTATGATACTTATATGTTTTTGTATTAAACACAACAGTCTCAGCATAAGCCATTGTTGTTAGTATTAAAAATGTAAAAAATAATGATAAAATCTTTTTCATAATAAATAAATTATATCAAGATAAAATAAAAAATCATATTAGTCTAGTATACTAAAATATTAGCACATACATTACAATAAAATAATTACAAAAAAACGAGAACCTAAACTCTATTAGATTCTCGATTTTTTTTAAAATAGATGCTGGCAACGTGCTATCTTCCCAGGCGGTGGCCCGCCAAGTATTTTCACCTCTGTAGGTCT
>CALVAL010000039.1 GCA_944325535.1 Candidatus Gastranaerophilales bacterium | reverse complement strand
CACTTTGTATCAATAAAGGTCTTAGATGTTGTAATTGGTGATTTACCAACTACGGAAAAATCTACATCTGTAGGTAGCATTACTGGAAGATTTTCTTCTTTTTCAGGAACAATTCCGCATTTATCACAATAAACAACTGGAATTGGAGCTCCCCAATATCTTTGACGAGAAATCAACCAGTCTCTTAGACGATATTGTGTTTTAAATTCACCAAAGCCACCATCTACAGCTTTTTGTGTAATAGCTTTTTTAGCTTCAGTATTTTTCATCCCGTTAAATTCATTTGAATTAACTAAAACACCCTCTTCTGTATAAGCTGCATCCTTGCAGTCTGAAGGATTTTCAGGATTTTGAATAACAACTTTCATTGGAAGATTATATTTTTTAGCAAAATCGAAATCTCTTGTATCGTGAGTAGGAACTGCCATTACAGCACCAGTTCCGTATTCTACTAAAGCATAATCAGCAGTCCATAGAGGGAATTCTTCACCCGTGAACGGATTTATACAATGTGTACCTAAAGGAACTCCTGTTTTCACTCTATCTGTTGATAATCTTTCAATTTCTGTCATTTTACGAGCATTAGCTCTATATTCTTCAACAGCTTGTTTATTTTCTTCTGTTGTTAATTTTTCTATATCTTTATATTCAGGAGCAACAACTAAATAAGTGATGCCATGCACTGTATCTGGTCTTGTTGTATATACAGGGACTTCTAGTCCTTCCACTTCTTTTACTTTAAATCTAAAAATTGCACCTTGAGATTTTCCAATCCAGTTAGCTTGCATAGTTTTAACGTTATCGCCCCAGCCTTCAAGCTTATCTAGATCTTCTAGCAATCTTTCTGCGTAATCAGTAATTTTGAAGAACCATTGAGAAAGATATTTTTTCTCAACAACACTGTCACAACGCCAACATTTTCCATCAATTACTTGCTCATTTGCTAGTACTGTTCCACAGTTTTCGCACCAATTTACTGCAGCTTCTTTTTTATATGCCAGACCTTTTTTATATAGTTGAATAAATAACCATTGAGTCCATTTATAGTAATCAGGCTTACATGTTGTAACTTCTCTTTGCCAATCGTATGAAAGTCCTAACATTTTGAGCTGTTTAGTCATATAAGCAATGTTTTCATCAGTCCATTTAGCAGGATCTGCACCGTGTTTCATTGCAGCATTTTCTGCAGGAAGTCCGAAACTATCCCAGCCCATTGGATGTAATACATTGTATCCTTGCATTTTTTTGAAACGAGCAATTACATCAGTAATTGTATAATTTCTAACATGGCCCATATGTAATTTTCCTGATGGATAAGGAAACATTGATAAAGCATAATACTTAGGCTTATCACTATTATCCGGCGTATGGAAAACATTATTTTCTTCCCAAATTTGCTGCCATTTCTTTTCTATTTCTTGTGGAAAATATGACTCTTTCATTTACTCCTTAATTCCTCCATATAACTAATAAAATAATTTTAGCACAAAATTATACATCAATATCATCATCATTTTCTTTATCAGGTAAATCTGGCTCTGCAACTTGTTTTGTCAATTTTTCATTTAATTCTTGCAGCGTGATTGATTTATCCATTTTTTTCAATGCATTTAATACTGCAATTTTATAATCTGCATCAGCTTTATTTTTAGGATTATCAACAATTTCACCGATTCTTTGTCCTAAATATCCCATTACAATTACTGCAGGAATTAATATAGTAGCAGTCGTAAGAATTGCATGTAAGTCTATTACACCGACTCTGACAATACTTACAGTACCAATTACAATCATCGTAATTACTACAAATAGCAATCTGATATTTTCTGCATAGCCCATTAATTATTATCCCTTTTAGTAAGATTTTCCATATCTTTTTTCATACAGAATTGAACAAGAGTCATCTTATCAATATTACTTAAATTTACAAATCTTCCAGAAATTGTATATTTACCGCTATCATTTTTTTCAACTCTTATTAGCTGATACTTACATTTGATTTCTTGTTCATCACTTATTCTAATTGATACATCATATAACTTTTCCATATCTATATTATCTGCTGTAGTAAGCTTCATCCCTCCAGCAGACAAGTCTAGAGTGCGCACTTGATGTTCTATATCACCACAAGTTAATACTAAATTTTCCAAATACTTAATACGAGTAAACTTACGTCTTTGTAAAAATCTGTGTTTAACAGGATTTGCAATTGTTATTACATTATTTTCCAATGCCTTAATATATGACTCAAAATATAAATATCCATTATCTGTAAAAGAATAAAAATCACAAATATGATTTACAATAAGACCATCAGGCTTATATTTTAACTCCATTCTAAAACCATCATTAGATACTTCCAAGACTTTTCCTTTATTCGTTTTTTTGAAATCTTGAGGAACAATCGTAACAAGTTGTTCATTTTTTATAAGTTCTCTCATATTATTCCTTTCTATCTTTTAGCAGCTTCGATTTTTACCATACCGACTGATTTAACTTTTACATTTGGACTTATTTCATTATAAGACATAATTGCAATTTGAGGATATGTTCTTTCAACGAGTTTTCTAAATAATAATCTTATAGGAGAAGAACATAATATTACAGGCTGATTACCTGTTGCAGTAATAGCTTTTTCTAATTCTAGATTCATCTTATCGAACATATTTCTTGTAAAGCTTGGATCCAAAGTAACACTTTGCCCATCAGGACTAGCACCTTTTGCGATAGTATTTTCTACATCAGGAGCTAGAGTAATCACGTATAATTCACCAGTATCAGCAAGATTTTGCTTGCAAATGTTTCTAGAAAGAGCTTGTCTAACATGTTCAGTCAAGAAATTCGGATTCTTATTAATTTTAGCTTGCAAACTAATCGTCTCTAGAATTGTTTTCAAATCTCTTACTGCAACGCCTTCTTTAAGAAGATTTTGCATAACAATTTGAACATCACCTACAGATATATCTTTCATCATATCATTGACATAATCCTCTGAGACTTCTTTTTTCAAATTATCAATAAGTTGTTGAACATCATACCTTGAAAGAATTTCTGAAGCACATTTTTTGATTACTTCAGTAATATGTGTAGAAATTACAGCTGAAGCTGAAACAACCGTATATCCTGACATTTCTGCCATATCTTTATCTTTTGCCTCGATCCATAATGCTGGAAGACCAAAAGCAGGCTCAATAGCATGAATACCATTTATAGCAAGATTTCCAACTGGATCACCTGCACACATTGCAAGATATCTTTCAGGATATACATCACCAGATTCTAAGGCAACACCTTTGAGTTTTATTTGGTAAGAATTAGGAGAGAGCTGCAAATTATCACGAACTCTTATTGAAGGTAAAACAATCCCCAAATCTAAAGCTGTTTGTCTTCTTATCTGCGCTATACGTTCTAAAAGATCGCCACCCATTTCAACATTTAGAAGTTGTACTAATCTATATCCTACTTCTATTTCTATTGTATCTACATTTAACAATTCCATTACACTTTCACGTGTTGCTTTAGCTCGTTTTTCTTTTTTGCCTAATTTTTCTTGTTGTTCTTGAGCAACTTGAGCAGCCTCTTGAGTCTTTGCAACAGCTTTTTTATTCTGAGCTTTAAAATATGCCATACCACCTGCAATAGCTGCTATTGTTAAGAAAGGAATTGTAGGCATGCCAGGAACTATACCCATAAAGCCGAGTAATCCTGCAACAACACCAAGTACTCTTGGATCAGAGAACATTTCATTTTTAATATCTTCTGATAAAGATTCGTCTTTGCCTGATGCTCTTGAAACAATAAGACCTGTTGCAGTAGAAATTAAAAGAGCTGGAATTTGTGATACAAGACCATCACCCACTGTTAAAATAGTATATGTAGAAAGTGCTGTCTGAACATTCATATGGAGCTGAATTATACCGATTATCAATCCACCTACAATATTAATTATTGTAATTACAATACCTGCTGTTGCATCACCTTTTACGAATTTAGAAGCACCATCCATAGTACCGTAGAAATCAGTTTCTCTTTCAAGCTTACGTCTTCTTTCTTTTGCCTGATCTTCATTTATCAGACCAGAATTCAAATCAGCATCAATACTTAATTGCTTACCAGGCATTTTATCCAATGTAAATCTAGCAGATACTTCAGCAACACGAGTAGCACCACCTGTAATTACCATAAAGTTGATTAACACCAAAATACAGAATATAACTGCACCGACAACGTAATTACCCCCTACTACGAACTCTCCGAAGGAATTAATTACATTACCAGCTTCACCATTCAGTAAAATTAAACGCGTTGAGCTAACATTCAACCCTAATCTAAAAAGTGTCGCAATCAAAAGCACTGTTGGAAAAGATGAATAATCCAGAGGTTCTTGTGTATACAAACATACAAGTAGTATAACAACCGCAAGTGAAATATTTACTGTTAGCAATAAGTCTAATAAAGCTGCAGGAAGAGGAATTACCATCATGCAGACAATAACAACTAAGCCTATTGCTAGGACTATGTCATTATTACTCAGTAGTTTTGATAATTTTCCTAACTCCATCCTTTTATTTGCCTAGATAGGCATTCTCCTCTACCAAAAATATTTTATCATCAGAATGCTTTACTGGCAATAATATTAAGTTATTTTATCTCATATTGTCATTTTCAGAGTTTAAACACTCAGCCATTTTTATTATACCTGTTAGCCTTTTAAAAAAAGTCTGTATACGTTGAGGATTCTTCAATGATGTAAAAAGATTCCCATATTCAAATATATTTTTCCCATTTGGAATTGCCAGCATCACTTTATCATCAAAAAAAGAACACTTTATGTTACTAGTTCCAAAAGCTAAGCCAATATTATTAAGACTTTTAATAAAATCATGTGTTACAAGGCTAAGTCCTTGCACTTTATCTAATGAATACACTTTATACTTATTTTCAAATCTTGCATCATCAATCTTTAGCCTATCCTTTTTTAAATCAAAAAATCGATTCTTCCTTGCATTCATATATTTACTAGCAAAAGCATATACCCCATAAAACAAGATTAATAAAGCAAAAAAACTTATTATACACCTTTCTATATAGCTATCAACGACAAATAATAATAAACATATTATTGCTAGAATAATAGCAGGAATAAAAAATAAATATATTAATAAAACCCTCGATTGAAAAATAATACTGTTATCATTTTTTGTTGTTATCATCGTTAATGGAACTGCATTTTCTTTTATATTAAATATAATAATTACTCCTTTAAAGACCTGAAAAAAATTACTAGTATTATATCGATTATTAAAAATATTAACTTTTTGGCTATATTCTAAAACCTTAGCACTTATTATATCTATTTTTACATTGTTGTATATTCCAGACAAGCAAGTCTCAGAGTCTAGAACATCTGCAACAGCAAACAAACAACTATTTCGTAATAATTCTAATGAAATCTCCTTATTACTCATATTGAAATGATCTACCAAACTCATAATACTAGGCAAAAAATCTTTTTTTAATTTTTTTCGATAATCTTCTCCATAATGTATTAAAGCTAAAACTATTCCACTCCCACACATTATTATAGACCATATTAATAACTGCATATTAAACGAATATATCCATAAATACCCAATTACAACTATAACTGAGAAAATAATTATTGCTAAATTCCAGAGATACTTTTTACGCAATAACTCTAATTTATCAATTATCTGTGAGTTTAATGTTTGATTATCCATTTACTTTAACTTTTACTAACTGTTCTCATTTTTTTGTTTATAAACAAAAGCTAAAATTTCTGCGACTGCAACATACATGTCTGATGGTATTATACCATCAATTGGCACAGAATTGTATAGTGCTCTTGCAACAGGTCTATTTTCTACTATTGGAACATTATTTTCCTTAGCTATTTCTCTTATTTGGAATGCAAGATAATCAACACCTTTTGCAACAACCATCGGAGCTGGAGCTTTAGTTTTATCATACTTAATAGCTACAGCATAGTGAGTTGGGTTAGTTACAACAACATCGGCATCCGGAACTGCTGACATCATACGCTGACGTGCCATTTGCATTTGAATAGACTTAATTTTAGCCTTAATCTTCGGATCCCCTTCTGTATCTTTATGCTCGTCTTTGATTTCTTGCTTTGTCATTTTTATTGATTTTTCATACTCATAATTTTGATATTTTTTATCTAAATAACCTAAAATTAGCATTGCAAGACACATGTTTATTATCATATTCACTAAAATAGAGACAATTATATTCAATGCAACCGGAATTTCTAGCCCTACTAAACCTAGCAAATCTCCTTTTCTACTATTAACAGCAGAAAAACCGCATGCGCCTACTATAACAAGCTTCAGTATTGATTTTGCAAATTCCACCATTGAGCGAGGCTCAAAAGGATTTATCATTCTTTTTGCATTTTGCAACATTCTTTGTGGAGAAAGATTTTCTAAATTGAATTTAGCTTTCTCTAAAGCAAATACATGACCAACATCTAAACGTATTACAATTATAGAAAAAATAACCAAAAGCACCATAAATGGCAGTGTAATAATAGCTAAATATTTAAAATAAGGGAAAAAGATTCCCATAATATTATCCATATTTATTGGGGTTGAAGATAGATTGGTAAAACATTCTCTCATCATTGTCTGGATTTTTTCAATCATACCTTTAGAAAAAATTCCAAGCAAAGCTACCCCTGCAACCATTACAAGGGCTGAATCCATATCACGGCTTTTGGAAACATTACCACGTTCCCTTTCTTTCGTTCGCCGTCGACTGGTGGCTTCTTCGGTTTTTTCTGCTGCGTCATTTCCCATAAATAACTATCTCTTTCTAAAAAAGTATTGTAATTTTCTCCATAAATTGTTCTATCATTACTGCAATATATTCTGCCATTGGTCTCATAAAAATCAATGATAAAAGTAATCCTAAATATATTTTTAGAGGTAGTGATACCATAAAAATGTTCATTTGCGGCATCATTTTTGACGTAAAACCTAAAAGAACATCAGTAATAAAAAGTACTCCAAATATTGGCAATGCTATACCAAGTCCAATACTAAATACTTGACTTGTTATCATTATAATTTGTTCTACAAGCTGAGGCGAAAAATTAAAAACATATCCGACAGGCATGAGCTTAAAACTATTATAAATAGCTGAAAAAAGCCATTGATGAGCACCTAGAGTTAAAAAAATCATTATAGCTAAAAAAGTGAACGCTTGAGTAATAACCGGAGAATTCCCACCAGAAGCAGGATTAAGAGCTTGATCAGCGGACAGCCCCATTTGTATAGCAAACATATTTACGCCTAATTCAATTCCTACAAACAAAATATTTGCACAAAATCCAATAGCAAAACCTATTAAGAATTCTTTAAATAGAATTAAAGTAAGAGCTGGAACTGAATTCGGAGTAACTAATTGAGTATTATACTGAACTATCGGGAATAAAATAAAAGCTATTGTAGCAGCAAGCCATATTTTCACCTGAGTAGGGATAGGGAATGTAGAAAATACAGGAGCAGATGCAAAAAGTCCAGACAGACGAGTAAAAATCGCCATAAATAAAATAATATTTCCTACTGAAAATAAAACATCTAAGTTAAACATCAAATCCCGCCAATTAACTGTGGTATCATATCCATAAATTCATTAACAGTCGTTACAAAAATACTTATCATCCAAGGCATTAAGAAGATTAACAGCAATACACACCCAACAATTTTAGGCACAAAAGTTAATGTAGATTCTTGGATTTGAGTAACAGTCTGAAAAATACTAACTAAGAGACCTAATACTACACCAACTAAAAGAATTGGCACTGAAATTTCTAAAGTTAATATAAACATTTTTTGTAAAAGCGTAATTACAACATCTTGATTCATAAATTATAACCTCTAATTAACAAAACTCTCTACGAGAGATTTAACAACTAAATACCAACCATCTACCATAACAAACATAATTAGCTTAAAAGGCAGAGCAATCATAGTTGGTGGCAAAAACATCATACCCATTGAAACAAGTACTGATGATACTACTATATCTATTACCAAGAAAGGCAAATATACAACAAACCCGATAGTAAAAGCTGTTTTCAATTCACTCAAAATAAAAGATGGAAGTAGAACATATGTTGGCACATCCTCTTTATTTTTTGGTTTTTCAATTTTTGCCATTCTTACAAACAGTGCAAGCTCTTTTTCATGAGTCTGCTTGAACATAAAATTCCTAATAGGGACAATCCCCCTATCAAGAGCTGCTTGTTGAGTAATTTGATTGTTCATATATGGCTGGAGAGCTTTTTCATTTATTTCATTAAAAGTCGGAGCCATTATAAAAAAAGTTAAAATCAACGCAAGGCTTGTTATAACCTGATTTGGCGGCAATGTTCCAGCACCTAGAGCCTGTCTTGTTAGTGATAAAACGACAACTAATCTTATAAAAGATGTTGTCATTATCAAAATACTAGGTGCAAGAGTTAAAATAGTAAGCCAAATTAAAATTTGCAGTCCATTTGTAAAATCTTGCGGAGTATTAGCATTTCCTACTCCTATATTGATATTAGGGAACGTCATTGCACTATAAGATGGAATTATTGATAAGAATATACCAAATATCACTCCCCAAAACTTTTTTTTATTCTTCATTATAACTACCCTTAATCTAAATAATCGACTAATTTCCATCAATAGAATATCAAATTAGGATAGTACATGGCAAATCGTTAAGTTTTATTTCAAAAAAGAGGATGCGGAAAAATCCAAAAATTGACTGACGAGAGTGGGAGCGTTGTACGAAGTACAAAAGCTCATTCTCGCAAATTTTTGAGATTTTTCAAATCCGACCTTAGGTGTGTGAGCATCAGGTCGTGTGTGGGATAGCACACAACCTGATGCAAAACCGTTCCCAGCAGTTTGCGAAAAAAATGTTAATTTTTTCGCAAACTCAAAAGGAATATAGTTTTAACTCACAAAAGCTCTTGCTAATAATTCAGCGGGCTCCGCCACTGCTGTAGAATATTCGTAGAATTCATTATCAGGTGCGAAATAATGACGCATAGCACTACGGTTTGTTACTTTTTCATAACAAACAAATGAATCAACATTGTCCTTCAAGTACCCAGCAAAAATCCGCTGCTTGTGGGACAAATTATAGTCCTTCAAGTTTTTGACGATATACATATACCTATATTATATAACATTGAGATAATCTTTTGTGCAAATTTGCAATAAATGTTTACAAAAGGAGGATGTGGAAAAATCCAAAAATTGACTGACGAGAGTGGGAGCGTTGTACGAAGTACAAAAGCTCATTCTCGCAAATTTTTGAGATTTTTCAAATCCGACCTTCGGTGTGTGAGCATCAGGTCGTGTGCGAGATAGCACACAACCTGATGCGAAACCGTTCCCAGCAGTTTGCGAGAAAAATGTCAATTTTTCCGCAAACTCAAACCTGTAATAAAATTTTATACATACTATTCCCCATCCCTACCTTCCCCATCAGGGGAAGGAGATAATTTTTAATTTTGGGTTCACAAAGCCTATCAGATATGTTATTATATAGTTATATAAATATATACAAATTCTAAAGATTTTTATAATGAAGAAAGGATAGCAAAAGTGAGAGCAAATAGAAGACTTGGTTTTTCTTTGATGGAGATGATGATAGTACTGCTTATTGTAGCTATTGTCGCAGCAGCAAGCGCACCGTTAATTACAAAAAAAATAACAAGAAACGGTACTGGAGAAAGTCCATGGGTGTTTACAGGTTTAGGAAATAGTATCGGATATAATATGAACGGTGGTAACAATACTGCAATAATAGGTGCCGCACAAGCAAGAGGGAATAATAACCCAAGACTATATATCCAAACAAATCAGTGGGATCGTCCTCTTATCAGCTTTGGCAGAGGGAATGATACTAATAATAACCTAAATTTTTATGCATATCACCATGATAATGATCCTGCTAATATTTTTTCGTTTGGATTTACTGCTGCAAATAGGACTGTTAGTCGAGCTTCGATAGTCTTAGGTGGCTTAGGAGGCGATGACATTGGCCGTAATAGTATTGCAATAGGTAATAATGCAAATACAAGTGACAATAGTATAGCAATTGGTACTTACTATAATAATGCAGGAACACTTGTCGGTGCAAGAGCTATTGGGGATGGTGCACTTGCAATAGGCAGAGGCCCCAGTACTAATGGAACTAATTCTATTGCATTAGGCAGTTATTCTATTTCATCAGGAAACGGAGCTATTGCAATGGGGCAAGATGCTCAAGCTAGTGCACCAGGGTCTATTGCTATAGGAGTACAGGCAAGTGCCGACCCAGACGCAAATTCTGCAATAGTGATTGGTGCTGCTAGAGCATCTGAAGAATCTACTAGCTCAATCGCTATTGGTAATGATGCGGGAGTTGTTAACTCAAAATGGAGTATAGCTATTGGGACATCTGCCAGAGCTCCTTTCGAAGACTCCGTCGCTATAGGACACAACGCTGAAACTACAAATTCCGATCAAATTATGCTAGGAACAGATAAGGATACTGTAGTAATTCCAGGAAATTTAGTAGTTGATGGAAATGTAATACTTGCGAGATCAGCTTCACTTGCTACCCCTCGATATATTTACATGAAGACACCATCTTGCAGTCTTATACCATTCCCAAGATTAACAAATACTGCATCACTAAGAATTTTAGCAGAAATAGAAAAAGACTCAAAATTAATAGCCCCTAGCGCTATAAAACATGGTGGCTATAAAGAAGATTCGACATTTATGAATACCTATTATTCAGACCGCAGATTGAAAAATGTTGGTGAAAAATACACTGCAGGTCTAGAAGAGCTTAAGAAATTAGACTTTTTCCACTATACCTTTAAAAAAGATGAAAATAAGACTCCTAGAGTCGGTGTAATGGCTCAGGATTTACAAAAAGTATTCCCTGATGCTGTTGTAAAAGGCGAAGATGGTTATTTATTAATTAGAACAGAAGATATGTTCTATGCAGTAATTAATGCTGTAAAAGAGCTTGATTCGAAAATATCAGCTTTAGTTGAAAAAGTTGATTCAATAGTTGAGGATATTACAACTATGAAAGCAACTATTGAAGCTCAGCAAAAAACGATAGATGAATTAAAAGCTCAAAATGAAGAAATTATAAAAACTAATGAAAAAATAATGAAACGACTAGAAAAGCTAGAAAAGAAAAAGCTTTCTAAGGTAGAAGAATAAAAAAAAAATGACCTTTAAAAAGGTCATTTTTTTTTGCATAAAAACTATGATTTATAAAGCTTTTTTATTGTAATTAATTAATATTTTTATTATCATTTAATTTAGGAGGCATACTATGAAAGTTCTATTAGTGAATGGTAGTTGTAATAAAAACGGAAGTACAAATCGTGCTTTAGAAGAGATTTCAAAAGTATTAAAAGAAGAAGGTATTGAGTCAGAAATATTTCTCATAGGAAATAAAGAAATTAGAGATTGTACCGGATGTCTAGCTTGTAGAGAGCTTGGAAAATGTGTTTATGAAGATGGAATGGTAAATGAACTTATTGAAAAAGCAAAAACCTCTGATGGTTTCATATTTGCGACTCCAGTATACTATGCTCATCCTTCAGCAAGAATTTTATCTGTACTAGATAGAGCTTTTTATGCAGGGAAAAAGCATTTTGCGTTCAAACCAGCGTCAACTGTTGCAGTTGCAAGAAGATCCGGAACTACTGCGAGTCTTGATGTTTTAAATAAGTATTTGACTGTAAGTAATATGCCTTTAGTATCTTCTAATTACTGGAATAATATACATGGAAAAATCGCAGCAGACCTTGAGCAAGACCAAGAAGGATTGCAAATAATGAGAATACTTGCAAGAAATCTTGCATGGGTTATGAAATGCATAGAATTAGGTAAAAATAACGGACTTGAAAGACCTGAATTAGAAGAAAAAATTATGACAAATTATATAAGATAGGTGAATATTTATGAGAGATGAATTATTATCTTTAATAGAAAAAAATAGCAGAATAGATTTAAAAGAACTTGCGGTCTTATTAGAACAAGAAGAAATTGATGTAGCTAATGAAATTGCTAAATTAGAAAGCGAAGGGATTATTTGCGGATACCACACCTTAATTAACTGGGATAAGACAAATATAGAAAAAGTAAATGCTCTTATTGAAGTCAAAGTAACTCCTCAACGAGGACAAGGTTTTGATAAAATCGCAGAAAGAATCTATAACTATCCAGAGGTAAGAGCTGTATACCTTATTTCTGGAGGGTATGATTTATTAGTAATTTTAGAGCAAAAATCATTAAGAGAGATTGCGAACTTTGTATCAGATAAGCTCTCAACACTTGATAGTGTACTTAGTACAGCAACTCATTTTGTACTAAAAAAATACAAAGACCATGGTACTATATTTGACAAAAAATCAACTGATGAAAGAGAGGTAATTACACCATGAGCAAGCCTCTTTCAAATATAGTAGAGAGCATAAAACCCTCTGGGATAAGAAAATTTTTCGATATTGTAAGCGAAATGAAAGATGCGATTTCTTTAGGTGTTGGGGAACCTGATTTCGATACTCCTTGGCATATTCGAGACGAAGGGATTTATGCACTTGAAAAAGGAAAAACTTTTTATACCTCAAATGCTGGATTAAAAGAACTTAGAGAAGAAATTTGTAACTACATTCAACGCTCACAAGGTATTAGCTATGATCCTCTATCAGAAGTAATAGTTACTGTAGGTGGTTCTGAAGCTATTGATATCGGACTTAGAGCAATAATTAATTATGGTGATGAGGTTATAATCCCTCAACCTGCATATGTTTCATATGAGCCTTGTGCAATGCTTGCAGGAGCAAAGCCTGTTATAATAAATCTAAAAGCTGAAAATGAATTCAGACTAACTGCAGAAGAATTAGAAAATGCAATTACGGATAAAACAAAAGTCCTGATTTTACCATTCCCTAATAATCCTACAGGAGCTATTATGGAAAAAGAGGATTTAGAAAAAATTGCAAAAATTATTATTGAAAAAGATATTTATGTAATGTCTGATGAAATTTATGGAGAGCTGACTTATAAAAATAAACACGTCTCAATTGCAAGTATAGAAGGAATGAAAGAGCGTACAATATTAATTAACGGTTTTTCAAAAGCTTATGCTATGACAGGCTGGAGACTCGGATATGCTTGCGGACCAAAAGAAATTATAAAACAAATGACAAAAATACATCAGTTTGCGATTATGTGCGCACCGACTACAAGTCAATATGCTGCAGTAGAAGCATTAAAAAATGGCGATGAAGATGTAAAAATGATGCGCCAGGCTTATAATCAAAGACGCAGATTTCTATTAAATGCGTTCAAAGAAATGAATTTGGAATGCTTTGAGCCTTATGGAGCTTTTTATGTTTTCCCTTGTATAAAAGAATTTGGAATGACTAGTGAAGAATTTGCAACAAAATTTCTAGAAGAAGAAAAAGTTGCTGCTGTACCAGGAAATGCTTTTGGAGAAAGTGGAGAAGGGTATTTAAGAATATCTTATGCTTACTCTTTGGAAAACTTAAAAATAGCGATGGAAAGATTAAAAAGATTTGTTGAGAATTTAAGAAAACAAAAATAAATTAACAAAAAAGTGGCGACTTATTCTAAGTCGCCACTTTTTTTTACCTTTCTAAATCATTTTACTGCTAGAATTTTTAATCTACTAATAATTGCATCTGTAAATTCTGTACACTTAGCAGTTCCACCTAAATCAGAAGTTTTTATATCAGAATTTAGAGTCTCAAATAGTGCAATTTTAATCCTATTTGCAGCATCAAATTCTCCTATATATTTTAACATTTCAATTGCAGACATAAGCATTGCTGTAGGATTTGCCTTATCTTGCCCTGCAATATCCGGAGCAGAGCCGTGCACAGGCTCAAATACTGCATAATCTTTTCCGATATTTGCACCTTGAGCAATACCAAGACCTCCTACCAGCCCAGCACAAAGGTCTGATACGATATCACCATATAAATTAGGTAATAAAAGTACATCAAACTGGTTTGGATTTTGTACTAATTGCATACAGCAGTTATCTACAAGAATTTCTCTAAATCTTATTTGAGGGTAATTTTTAGCGATATCTCTAGCGCATTCTAAAAACAAACCGTCAGATAGTTTACAAATATTTGCTTTTGTAACTACGCAAACTTCTTTTCTATTATTATTTACTGCATAATCAAATGCAAATTTAGCAATACGCTCAGAAGCATTTCTGGTAATTCTTTTTATGCTCTCTGCAGTATTTTCATCTACTTGCCTTTCAATCCCTGCATATAAATCCTCTGTATTTTCTCGTACTACTACGATATCTACATTATCATATCGAGTCTTTACATTCGGCAAATTGTAGCAAGGACGTAAATTGGCATATAAATCAAGCTCTTTTCTAAGCTGAACATTTACAGACCTAAACCCCTTACCAATAGGTGTAGTAACTGGTGATTTTAATGCTACTTTATTCGCTTTTACTGAATCTATAACTCTTTGAGGTAGTGGAACTCCTTCTTTTTCTATAACATCAGCTCCAGCAGTTTGTATATCCCAGTTAATATCAACTCCACTTGCTTCAATTATTTTTACAACTGATTCTGTAATTTCAGGGCCAATTCCATCACCTTTTATTAAAGTTATATTTCTCATTTTTCACCTTTTAAAACTATACTGCAACAGATTTTTTAGCTTCTATATATGCTTGAATACCTTGTGTTAATTGATCAGGACAACTTGTAGGTCGTGCCCCACAAGGAATACCACTTAATTTAGGAACGATATCATTAATATTCATACCTTTTACTAAAATGCTTATCCCTTTAAGGTTTCCATTACAGCCGCCAATGAATTCAACATCTTCAATAATATCATCTTTTATTCGCATATTCATCATCTTGCAACACACGCCCTTTGGCTGAAACTGAACTAAGTCAACACCATTTACATTTTTTATTTGTATATTATCGCTCATATTTTATACTCCTTTTCTTCTTTTTAATAGTATATCATATGATTTTTTTATCTTTCAAATTTCTGAATATTTTTTTAATATTTTACCTTTACGCTTAATATTTTTTATGCTACCCTAAGACTATGAATAAGGCTAAAATTGGGTTTTGGGGATATCCGCACCCCGATATTATAGAAAAGACTAAGAAAAATTATCCTAATGCCGAATGGATTGATTTGGATATTGATTTTTATTATCCTAAAACAAATATTCTGCCTGAATCATATTGTAAAATTATAAGAAATATTATCGACAATACAATTTATTTAAAACCGGATTTAATCATTGCGCCAATTGGTAAAGACAAATGCGATAGCGGTTGGTTTGCTTCAAAAATCCTTATGGATATGGGGTTTAATGTGATTCAGTCTATTTACGAGGATTTGGAACCTAAAAGAGATGTGATAATATGCGATAGTAATATGCCTCTTTATGACAAAATAACAACAATTACTGCTGGTATTATTGATACTGAAATTTTAGACTCAGCTTGCAAAATTATCAAATCAGGAGAGAAGTTTAAAAATAATCCTTATACATTTACCCCTACCCCCGGATTTTGGGGCGTCCCTCCAAATGATTTAGAAATTCTCAAATTATTTCCAGATAATACTAGAGTATATGGCTGGACTCGTTGTGTCGAAGCAGGTTGTCCTGCGAATTTAGATTTAGAAATGTATGTAGACCCTAACATACCTACTGTATTTTATGCACAGGCATTTTGTGCAAAGTCTCAACTTGCAAAATACTTAGCGGATAAATACAATGGTCTTTACATCGATATTGATGACTATGCTTCTAATTCAATTAAAGCAAAAATAGAAGCATTTTTAACACTTAGATAGCAAAAAAAATTTTTTGAGGTTTTCATCTTATTGAATATAAGAATAAGAAAGGTTTTTATTATGCAAATTAATCCTCAAAACACAACCCCAAACTTCGGTGCAAAATTTCTTTATAGTGATTCTTTAAAACAAGTTGCTGATTATGCAAAAAAGCGTGGAGCATTCACTAAATTAAATCAAGCACAAAAAAATTTAGCTCAAAAAAATCCAGATACTCGCATACTAGTGGATTTAGGAGTCTACTCAAGTATAAAAAAAACAGAGACAAAACCTTATGTAGAATTCTCAATTTTTGAACCTGTTAAACGAGTTGGACGACCTAAAAAAGGCATCAGACAGTATGAACTTGTAAAAAAAGTCCTATTTGAATCACAAAGAGAAATGGATCCCTTAAAATTTGCCTATAACAAAATATTGGGACTTGGTAAACAAGATATTAATAATAAAATCTACAAAAGAATTCTACCTGATTAAATTATAGCTACTTTAATTTAACAGCTGCTTCTATAAGCCCTTTAAATAATGGATGTGGCCTTTCAGGTCGTGATTTAAACTCTGGATGGAATTGACAAGCAACAAACCAATCCAGGCTTGGAATTTCTACAATTTCAGATAACATTCCATCTGGAGACATGCCTGAAAATACTAAGCCTGCTTTTTTAAGAGGCTCAATATAATCAGTATTTACTTCATATCTGTGTCTATGACGTTCTGATATTTTATTAGATCCATAGACTTCTTGAGCTTTCGTTCCTTTTTTTAAGTGACAATCATATGCTCCTAGTCTCATTGTTCCGCCATATCCTTTTACATTTTTTTGCTCTAACATCAAGTCAATTACAGGTGTTGCAGTATTTTCATCAAATTCAGTTGAATTAGCATTTTTTAGACCTGCAACATTTCTTGCATATTCTATTACTGCACATTGCATTCCAAGACATATACCTAAAAACGGAACATTGTTTTCTCTTGCATATTTTATTACATTCAACTTTCCTTCAATGCCTCTAGCTCCAAATCCACCTGGGACAATGACTCCATCAACATCAGCCATCAATTCTTTACATTTTGTACTATCAATACATTCTTCTGAATTAATCCATTTTATTTCTGTCTTTACATTATTTGCATATCCAGCATGTTTTATAGACTCAACAACAGAAATATAAGCATCAGATAATTTTGTATACTTACCTGCAATTGCTATTTTAATTGTATCTTTTGGATGATTAATTCTTTCTACCAAATCTCTCCAGCCTGCAAGATCAGATTTTCTATCTTCAACTTGCAAAAGCTTTAGCACAACTTCGGCAAATTTCTGTTCTTCTAAAGCAAGTGGTACTTCATAAATACTCTTCATATCTCTACATTCAATTACTGCTTCTTTAGATACTGAACAAAATAAAGCTAACTTGTCTTTCTCTGTCTTTGGAATAGGCTTAGAAGTTCTACATACCAATATTTCAGGCTGAAGCCCATAGCTTCTAAGCTGACTTACACTATGTTGAGAAGGTTTTGTTTTCAACTCCCCTGATGTTGGTAAATAAGGTAATAATGTACAATGAATATTTATCGCATTACCAATCCCAACTTCTGTTTTGAATTGTCTTACTGATTCAATGAAAGGTAATCCCTCAATATCACCTATAGTACCACCTATTTCAATAATTTGAAAATCAGGTTTAAATGATTTTTGAGCTTTTATTATTCTTGATTTTATTTCATTTGTAATATGAGGAATAACCTGAACAGTACCGCCTAAATAATCTCCTCTGCGCTCTTTATTAATAACTGTCTGATATACACTTCCAGATGTCACACTGCTAAGATGTGAAAAATTAGTATCTATAAATCTTTCATAGTGTCCTAAATCTAAATCAGTTTCTGCTCCATCATCAGTTACAAAAACTTCACCATGTTGAAACGGACTCATAGTTCCTGGATCTACATTTATATAAGGGTCAAATTTTTGAATTGCTACAGAAAACCCTCTTGCTCTTAGTAGTTTACCTAAAGATGCTCCAATAATACCTTTTCCTAATGAACTAACTACACCACCTGTTATAAAAATATATTTAGTCATAAAAACTCCTTAAATGATTATTCTTAAAATTTTATTCTATAAAAAAAAGGGGCTAAAAA
>CALVAL010000038.1 GCA_944325535.1 Candidatus Gastranaerophilales bacterium | reverse complement strand
AATCTTTAGATAATTATGGAAATGTTGAAGAAATTAAAGTGCTTGGTGGTGGTTTCGGGCATGGTGTTGGTATGAGCCAGTATGGCGCAGGTTATATGGCATTAAAATTGAAACAGCCTTATTATAATATCTTAAGGCACTATTACACAGATATAAATTTAGGTACTATGCCAGTAACAGTTTGTGGCGAAGAAGTTAAACAAACTTTTTGGGCTCCTATAGGGCGCGCTCAAATTGTTATTACGAATTCTAATGCTCCTAAAATTGTTGTATCAATTAATGGAAAATATTTAGAATTTCCTGTTACAAAAACTATTTTCCAAAAAGATTATAGAATAGATATTTCAAGATATATTGAAGATGGCGAAAATACGATTGTTTATTATTCTCCAACTTTAGGTAGGACAGTTACTTTATATGTTGAATTGGTAGAAAAGTATGGAAATAAAAACTAAAGATGAGACGCCAAGCGTTTTAAAAGCAGCTTGGCTTATAGCACTAGTGACTATTGCAAGTAAATTTATGGGATTTGTACGTGATATGGTTGTTGCAAATTTTTACGGAGCAACAATGATTTCGGATGCTTATTTTTATGCCTTACAAATACCGTCTCTTGCAATAATTATTTTAGGTGGAGTTGGCGGTCCTTTTCATAGCGCAACTGTAGCGGTGTTTTCAAAACTTATTCCGGATTTTGATTCTAAGCCAGAAGAGTATGTGAATAAGCTATATAATACATTTTTAACAGTTTCATTCATATTTTTTGGACTATGTTCAATATTAGGATTTTTATTTGCTGATAAAATAATGGGGCTAATTATTTCAGCTGGTGCTCCGGAACTTGTTTCTTTAGCGAGTATGCATTTTAGATTAATGTCACCTATTATTTTGATAGGAGGGATAATAGGTATTTATTATGGACTTTTAATCTGTCACAAACAATATATCCTACCTAATTTATCGCCTATGATATTAAGCATAGTCGTTGTTGTTATTATTTCCTTAGCGCACAATGATAAATCAGGTACAATATTGGCTTTAGCAACAACAATAGGTGCTGTTTGTCAGTTAATAATACAATTCCCAAAAATAAGACAGTTAGGATATAGGATTAAACCTAATTTAGATATAAAAAATAATGAATATTTTAAGAATATAGCAGAGCTTCTTTTCCCTGCTATTTTAAGCTCTACAATTGGGCAAATAAGTATTTATATTGATATGTTTTTTGCATCAACTCTAAAGGAAGGAGCTTGGACTTCTGTAGTATTTGCAAATAGGATTTTTCAATTCCCAGTAGGAATCTTAGTTACAGCATTTCTAGTTCCATTGTTTCCAATTTTTTCAAGACTTGCTGGTGAGAAAAATTATGATTCAATTAAGGTATATTTTAACAAAGGTGTTGGGGTATTATTTTTTGCTGCGGTACCAATGATTATATTAATTTTATTACTTGCAAATGATGGAATTTCTTTGATATTTGAAAGAGGAGCTTTTAATTCAAATGCCGTTATAATGGTATCAGAAGCACTATGTTATTTATCTTTTTCAATATTGCCTTATGTATTTAGAGATTCTATTACAAGAGTATATTATGCTTTTAATGATAGTAAAACTCCATTTGTAATCGCGATGTCGTCAATCGCATTAAAAGCGTTTTTGAATTGGCTTTTAATTCTAAAATTAGATATGGGTATTGCAGGTATTACTCTTTCTACATCTTTTGTTACTTTATTCAATGCTGTATTTTTGGGCTTATTTATACATAATAAAATAAAATTAGATTATAAAAGTTTATTTTTAAATTTTGCCAAAATGTTGATAGCTGGGTTTTTAACTTTTGTAATTTGTTGGTTTATTTGTTTAGAATTTAATAAAATAATATTACCAAAGTACATATTTGAAATTGTAAAAATAATAGTTATAATGATACTATCATTAAGTGTATATACAATTTTGAATTTATTATTTAAGATGGATTATGCAAGAGATTTGCTCGCAAGAGTAAAACGTGATAGAATGGATTAAGCTTATGAAAAAGTATGAAAAATTAATGAATAAAGCTAAAGAAGCTTCTAAGATGTCATATTCACCGTTCTCAAAATTTGCAGTAGGGGCGGCTGTACTTATGAGTAGTGGAAAAATTTATACAGGCTGTAATATAGAAAATTCTTCTTTTGGAATGACTATATGTGCAGAGCGTTGTGCAATATTTAAAGCTGTATCAGATGGTGAAAGAGAATTATTGGCTGTTGCTATTTATTCTCCAAATCAAGATGATTGTTTCCCTTGTGGTGCTTGCAGGCAGGTAATGTATGAATTTCAAGGTGAAAAGGAAGTTGCGGTTATTACAGAATGTGATTCAGAACTTAATATTAAGAAATTAAGTGATTTTCTGCCATATGGATTTAGAATATAGAAATGTATATATTTGAATTATTCATAAAATGGTTAAATAAAAATAAGCGGGGAGAAGGGGCTAACCCAGAAAATTTTTATGATGAGAGTAAAATAGAAGAGAAAAATTACTCTATTGGGTGTAGACATAATTTTATGCCCGTAGATAGTACAGGTAAGGTACTTGCTTGTACTAAATGTGGGTTTGTAGTAAAAAAAAGAGGTGAGTAATACTCATATTCTAAGATAGGACGAAATATTATATGACAAAAATTCTTGATTTTGTATCTTCAAAAATGTTTAGAAATGTGATTTGCTTTATTCTTTTTACATTTCTAATGACAGTAATTATATCTTCTCAGAACTTTTTTTTCCAAAAAGTTATTGAAAATGGTATAAGTAAAAAAGATATTGTAGCTCAAAAAGATATAAAAGTAATTGATACAAAGAAAACGGAATTACATAAAAAAGAAGTTGCTCAAAGTGTTGAACCAATTTTGACACAAGCAGAGGATGAATTTATAACATCTAGTCTTTTTACTTTGCAAAATTCTGTAAAAAAGATTAGAGAAAAAAATGTAAGTAATCAAGTTAAAGAAGAAGAACTTAATGTTTTATTTGATGAGTCTGGTAAAAAAGGACTTGTAGATTTCTTATTAAAAGCTAACGATGATGATTTACAGTTATTATTTGATAAATCAAAAATAACTCTTTCAGCTGTTTTAAATACTGGAATTTCTGCTAAAGATTTTGAGAATAATAATGTAAATTTAATTATAAAAAGAAATCTTCCTAATAATGTTCCACGTTATCAAGGTTCTTTGATTATAGGAATTTTGAATCAAATTATTGTGCCAAATCTTGTGGTAGATGAATTTGCAACTGAAATCGCAAAGAAAAACGCTCAAAATGCAGTTAAGCCATATGAAGTTGTCTTTAAAAAAGGTCAAAAAATAGTTTTTGAAGGTGAGCCTGTTACTAAACTTAAAAGAGATGCACTTCGAGCTGCAGGATATAATGTTTTAGAAATAAATTATGGTGGAATTCTTGGAATTTACCTATTAATTGCATTTTTTACATTTGTCTTTTTGCAATATGAAAAGAATTTCGAAAAGCAGTATTTTAATGCAAAATATATGATGATAATGTCTTCTTTTACATTAATATTAGCTTTTAGTGCAGTATTGTTACCAACAGGATTTTCTCCATATATTATTCCAATACCGACTTATACTATTTTATTGTCTATATTTACAACTCCAAGAAATGCATTTTTTGCTTCAACAATTGTGCTTGCGATATTAGCAATAGGTATGCATTGGAATATAGAAGTTGTAGTCTCTTATATGCTTTTAAATACTGTAGTAATGACTGCTGTTTCGAAGATGAAATTTTTAAAACGCTCAGACCTTTTAATAACAAGTGCAAAAGTTGCTTTAGCAGGAGTGTTAATTGTAGGCGGTATATATTTTCTTGAAAAATATATGATGGATATTGATAATTTACTTATTGTAAGAGATTTAGTCTATATTCTAGTCAATTGTCTAGGTATAAGTGGCGTAATTCTTTTGGGAATATTGCCTATCATTGAAAACTTATTTAGGGTAATGACTCCTTATGGACTTGCAGAACTTGCAGATCATGAGCTTTTAAGAAAACTAATGCAAGATGCTCCAGGGACATTTAATCATAGTTTGACTGTGTCTCATTTATGTGAGAATGCTGCAGAAGCGATAGGTGCAAATCCTGTATTAGCAAGAGTTGGGGCTTTATATCATGATATTGGGAAACTATTACGTCCAATGTTTTTTGTAGAAAACCAATCTTTTTATGGAATTGAGAACCCTCATAATACTTGTACTCCAAGATTTAGTAAAATGCTTATTACTGCACACCCAAAAGATGGGCTTGAGTTAGCTAAGGATGCTCATTTGCCTCAGGTAATTAATAACTTTATAGCTCAGCACCATGGTACTAGTCTTGTAAGTTATTTTTACAATGAGGCTTTAAAAGAGGAAGGAGCAGAAAATGTTAATGAGGAACAATTTAGATACCCTGGTCCTAAGCCTAATACAAAAGAAACTGCGATATTGATGATTGCTGATGCTGTAGAATCTGCAGTAAGAGCAGCAAAGAATCCTTCTAATGAAAAAATTGACGCTATTATCGAAAAAATTATAAAAGAACGTTTAAACGATGGTCAACTTTCAGAGTCACCTTTGACATTAAAGGATTTAAAAACTATTGGCGAGACTTTCTCAAGAATGTTAAGAGGTATGCATCATAAACGTATTAAATATCATAATGATTTGGTACAAGAACTAGATAAAAATAAACATAATCATGAAATAAGCTCAAACCATATTGATAATGATTTGGATGCAAAGCTTAAGGAATTAGAAAAGAAAAAGAATGAAACAAATTAATATTTTTACGGAAAATATTTTTGATGGCTGGAATGTTGATGAAAAAGAAGTTATTGATAATACCAAAAAACTTCTTGAGTTTTACTTAGGTGAATTAGAAGATCAGAGTTGCTTAAAAGATAAGGATTATTCATCAATTACATTAGATATAGTTTTTTGTGATTCAAAGAAGACTCAAGAATATAATCGTGATTATCGAGGTAAAGACTATCCTGCTGATATAATTACATTTGCGATATTTGCTGATGATGAAAATAGTTTTATTTTTGATGGTGATGTAAACCTAGGAGAGATTGTAATTGCTTTGGATAAAGTCATTGAGGGTGTAAATAGAGATATAAGTCACTCTCAAAATAAAGAGCAGGAATTGTATTTTCTAATAAGTCATGGACTAATGCATTTGCTAGGATTTGACCATCAAGAGGAAGAAGAGTACAATTTTGTTATTGGGGAGCAAAGAAAAGCTTTGGAGAGTATCGAATATGACAAAATTTAAGGCTCAAGGTTTTGGCAATACTTTTAAAAATGCAAGAAAAGGTTTTCGTCTAGTTTTAAAAAGTGAAATGAATATAAGAATTCATGTCTCAATTGCGACTTTTGTTGTTTTTCTAGCCCTATTTTTAAAATTTTCAGCATTAGAGTTTTGTATTTTATTATTTGTAATAGGGCTTGTAATAGTATCTGAAATGCTTAATACAGCAATAGAATTCACTTTAGATTCAATATATCATAATAAATATTCAAGAATGGTGGGTATGGCAAAGGATATATCAGCCGGTGCGGTTATGTTTGCCTCTGTTATAAGTGTTCTAGTCGGTATAATTCTTTTCGGAAGTAAGTTTATATAATAAAAAAAACCTTTCTATATTTAGAAAGGTTCGGAATTTTGTTTTACTTAATTCCTCATGTGTAGAAGGTTAGTGTGTAGGTTGTATGAAAGGTTTGTGTTATGTGTCTATTTAATGTTTGCCGATTTAAATTCGACTTACATATATATAAAGTATTTTTATAATATAGAATTTCACTATACAGATTATATTGTTACAAATCTTTACATATAGGCGCAAAAATCTACAATCGCCCAAAATAGTTTAAAAGCTATTCAATGTCTAGGAGTATAATTTTGGTTGAAAAGTCTTATTTTATATTCATTAAGATATCAAAAATCCCTTCAGCGTAGGTAGGATGTGCAAAACATATAGATTTCATTTCATCTATTGATAATTTTTCTTTTATTGCCACGAGTAATATATGTATAAGACTTGATGCTTCTTTAGAGATTATACTTGCACCGCAGATTTTATCATCTTTAGTAATTACTTTTATAAATCCATCTGTTGAGTCATCACACCAAGATTTTCCAAGTGCGGTAATTGGTAAAAGAGTTGATTTGCAGTTCTCATCACAATCTTTTTCTTGAATTCCAACCCAAGCTATTTCAGGCTCTCCATAAATTATAGAAGGAACTAAGTCTTTATTAAATGGAAGCCCTAGAGCCAAAGCTTTAGCTTGGCTGATTGCAAAATGAGCTAGTTGGATCTGATTACAAGCATCACCCAAAGTACATTCACATTCCATATTTTGAGTATAAGCTTCTCTTCCAGCAGCTACAAGTACGAAGTCTGGAGTAATTATTTCACCATTTGATAATGTTACGATTTTATTTTCTATTTTTTCAATAGAAGTTTTAAGGAAAAATGTGATTTTCTTTTGCTTCAAAATTCTTTCAATTCTTTTAGAAATATCAATATCTGCTAGCGGTATTAAGTGTTCAGCTAGTTCTACAATAGTTACTTCAACTCCGAAATTTGAAAATATTCTAGCCCATTCAATTCCGATAGCGCCAGAGCCTACAATTAAAATAGATTTCGGAAGTTTTTTCAATTTAAGTAGGTCATCAGAATTTAAAGTAAATTCGTTATCAAACTCCAATCCTTTTATTTGTCTAGGCCTTGAGCCTGTAGCAAGAATGATTTTATCTACATTATATTCATTATCTCCTGCTAAAATCGTCGTATTATTTTTTATACAAGCTTCGTTGTAAATTATTTTTACACCGGAGTTTTTTACTGCCAATTCTAGAGATTTTCTTATTTTTTCGACAGTTTTGTCTTTTTTTTCTATAATTTTTGAAAAATCAAACTCTTCAGTACTAACTTTTATACCGAATTCTTCCAGTTTTTTTGTTTCTGCAAATAATTGAGAGGAATGCAATAATGATTTTGTAGGAATGCATCCTCTATTAAGACAAGTTCCTCCAAGACAATCCTTTTCAAATAAAACAACTGATTTGCCCTGCTTTGCTAAAAACATCCCTGCACTATATCCTGCAGGTCCCCCACCTATTATTCCAAAATCAAAATTTTCCATAAAATTATTTTAGCATAATTTTTTAAATTTTCATCCCATTGCTAGGTTGAGGTCTGTTGTTTAAATATTTTTTCTGCATATCAGATGCCATGCTATTTCTTACAACAGGTGTTATTATATTAGATGATAGAATGCTTGCACCGATTGTTCCAACTGTAGTAGCTAAATTTTTATATGCATAATAAGAATCTGTAGGGAATTTATGGTCATTCTTTATAACTTCATCTAAATCAAGAGAGAGTTTTCCAATTTTATCGCCATATAAATCTTTGTTTTTATTCAAATAGTCTCTGACTTTTTGTGGTGCAATTTTACCGGTAGATGCCATTTTAGAAACTATTTTTTTAGTACATTGGGTAACTAAGAAGAAAGAACCAATGTTTACGACTGCATCTAAAAATTCTTGTGGTACAAGGAAGCTTTTTTGTTCTTTCGGAATTTTAGGGTTAATTAGTACAGCTCCGATTTGAGCTATTGATGATAGAGCCCAGCCAAGAGTTCCTGTTACAACAAGCATTGTAGCAGTATTTTTTTTGAAATTTTGGTAAATCCATTCAAGACCTTTTTGGAAAGGAGAGCTATTCATTTATTGCCTCCTTTTCTTTTGTTTTTTTAGAAATTGAATCTTTAAATAAGTTTGTTAAGGCTATGGTTAGTGGAGCATCTAGTACAAAATTTGTTATACACATAGCTCCAAGTGCTATAGACATAGATAGAGCACTTCTGTAGTTTTTTAGGAATTTTTCATTACTAGAAATTTCAGAGAGGAATTTTTTAGGAATAAGTGCTTTGCTATATTTAGCTTTGCTGTTAATATTTGTCATAGAAGTTATTGCTTTATATAAAGGACCTCTCACAACAAACATCCCAACTCCAGTTCCTGCTATTATTTTAGCAATAGTTCTACAAATAGATACTTTTCTAGTTTCTTCGTCTACCTTATGGTTGCTGGCATCAATAAAAGGTTGTGTAACTAATGCTGTAGCGCCCATAACACCCCTATTTATATCAGGACGAGAGACCCAGTTATCAAAATTATTCCATTTTTCTAATTTTCTAGCGGATTCTTTAGCTGTATGTTCAGGAAAAAGGTTAAGAGTTTTTTGCATAATTTTATCAGTAAAACGATCCCAACGCTTCCCTTGCATAGATATGTTATTGTTTTGACCTGGCTGTATATTCATATTTCTACACTTCTTCCTAAAAGTGTAAAACCTGTAAAGATTAGAAATTGACTTTTATATGAAAAATGTTAAGAAATTTTTACAAAAGGAGGATTTGAAAAATCCAAAAAATGACAAATTTTTGAGATTTTTCAAATCCGACTTTAGGTGTGTGAGCGTCAGGTCGTGTGTGGGATAGCACACAACCTGATGCGAAACCGTTCCAAGTAGTTTGCGAGAAAAATGTCAATTTTTCCGCAAACTCAAAGAAAAAGCTATGAACTTTTTATCGTGCATAGCTGTTGATTAGGGATATGTGTATCGTCGTTTTTTAAGGAGTATAGTTATATGTTAGCAGTATATTTTTAAAATAAAATCATTAGAACGTATGATATTTGTAATAAAACTTAACAAATTTTATTAATTAGTCTTTTTGGCTAAGTCTTTATATCTACACCTGTTAGGTATTTTTATTATTGAAAAAAGATTATTATATATTAGAATTATCTATGTGTATAATACTGGAGTAGTGCTTTATGACTATAGATAAGAAAAAATTAGCAATTCAAATTTTAGCAGTAATCGGGCTTATTTTATCAATAAAACTAACTTGTATTTATTATGTTGCGAATTATGAAAAATATGCACTATCAAGCTTTTGTTCGATAAATGAATTTATTGATTGTGATGGTGTTGCTAGATCTTCTGTATCTCAATTTTGGGGTATACCTTTAGCTTATTGGGGTATATTATTTTATATTTTGATGTTGTTTTTAACTGTTGTAGATAAACTAAAGCAGGTAAAATTCTTGAAATTTCTTGAAGTGTTCAAGTCTCCAATGGCTTATATAGCTTCTATTGGAACTATTGCTTTTGGAATATCAATGATTTTAGCGGGACTTAGTTTGTTTAAAATCCATAAATTATGTATTTTATGTCTAATTACCTACTTTATTGACTTAACATTAGCATTAATTGCTTCAAATGGTCAATTTAAGTTATTAGTAGAATCGTTTAAGCAGACTGTATTGGATTTTATAGCCGGTGCTAAACAGTATACAAAAACATTTATTGTACTTTTGATTATTTCAATATCATTTTTTGCGTATAGTGGAATAACATATAATTTTGTTCCACATGTAAAACGTCAAAAATCGATTATGAAATATCACGATATTAAATTTAATCCTTATAGGATAAAGGGAAATCTTTTAGGTGTTGAAAAAGCTGATGTTGTAATTGATTTATATTCTGATTATGTATGTCCGATTTGTTATATGAATAATATTATGCTTCATCAGGCTGCAAAAGAGTTTTCTAATATAAAAATTGTTCACCATAATTATCCTTTTGATAAGGAATGTAATCCTTATATCACTGTAAATATGCATCCGAATGCTTGTTTTATGGCAAAAGCTGCAATTGCAGCAAGAAATCAAGGAAATTATTGGGAAATGAGCTCACTATTGTACGAAAATCAACCTAAAAATGAAGAAGCTCTTTTGAAATTAGTAGATCAGCTCGGCTTTGATAAATCAAAATTCTTAAACGATTTTAATTCAAAAGCTACAGAAAAAGAAATTGAAAAAGAATTACAGGAGGCTGTAAAATTAGGAATAGATGCAACTCCTACAATGTATATTAATGGAGATGCTGTTGTAGGTGTAAAACCTTATTATGAATTGAAGGAAATTTTAATAAAGCATGGAGCAAAAAAAAGATAATAAAATTTTAATTCACGCTTGTTGTGGAATATGTTCGGGATATCCCATTTCTATGTTAAAAGAAATGGGATATGAGCCTGTAGTGTATTTTTGTAATCCTAATTTGGATACAAAAGAAGAATTTGATAAGCGCCTAGAAGCTCAAAAGATAGTTTGCATGTATCATTGGGTAGATTTAGTAGTAGAAGAATATAAACATCAAGATTTTTTATTAGCTGCAAAAGGTCTAGAAAATGAGCCTGAAAGAGGATTAAGATGTGATAAATGTATTGAGCTACGCCTAAAAAAGACAGCCCAAAAAGCAAAAGAGCTTGGAATATCTAAATTTACAACATCTTTAGTTATTAGTCCGCATAAGAACTTTGAGAAAATAACAAAGATTGCAAAAACTGTAGCTCAGGATTTAGAATATATCGCAATAGATTTTAAAAAGAAAGATGGTTTTTTGAAAACTAATAAGCTCTCAAAAGAGTTAGGAATGTATAGACAAAACTATTGTGGCTGTGAATTCACTAAGCGTTAGAAAATGAGGTTATAGATTATGGAATGTAAAAAAGAAGAGAATTTACTAGAATGCACTTGTTCTGCTACTACTTGTAAAAACAGAGGTATATGTTGTGAATGTGTAAGACATCATAGAGAAGCAGGGCAAATTCCTGGCTGCTTTTTCCCTAAAAGTGCTGAATTAACTCATAATCGTTCTATTGAATATTTTATAGAAGTTTATTCTAAAATCCTTAATAAGTAAAATATTTGTCGAAATCAACATCTTCAAAGTTGCATAAAAGATGAAAAATGTCATCATCGTCATCAAGACGCTGAAAGTTGTATTCATCAAATAACCAGTACTTTGGATTAATCCCTTTTACTCTTACGATATTCTTATCTTTCAAAATTTGAAGTTTCTTTTTTACCTCATCAACAGGAAGGTCTACAAGTTTGGCCAGCTCAACCGCTGTAATTCCATCAGGGTGGCTGTACTTTTCAGGGGTAAGGAACATAAGTTCCAAGCCGACCATCTTTAAATTCCTATCTTCATAATCAAGTTCCATATCTGTATTATATCGTATTAATTAAAAAAGTGAATAGTGATGGGTAAATGAGTTGGTAAATAAATAGCGATAAAATTTTTGTCTTTGAGAGATGTATCTGGCAATATAGTATGAGAAATAATAATAGTAAGTTATTTAGTTGAAGTGATTTTGGGTTTGAAATATAATTTTGTTGTATGGAAAAGGGATTTCAAAACTCTAAAAATGCTATAATTTGGCTTTGTGCTGCGCACTTAGCCTGTGATGTCTATGGCGGTTTTTTAAATCCGATTATGCCATTTATTGCTCAAAAATTAGGCTTTACAATGGCTATTGCAACAGTAATAATAAGCATTTCGCATATCTGCTCATCAATGTTACAGCCGATATTTGGTTTTTTTGCTGATAATATATTAAAAAGATTTTTTATTTTTTGGGGGGTAATTTTAGCATCATTATTTATTCCACTCACACCAGCAGCTCCAAATCTCTTGATACTTGTTATT
This sequence comes from Candidatus Gastranaerophilales bacterium, assembly GCA_944325535.1. Lineage (GTDB taxonomy): Bacteria > Cyanobacteriota > Vampirovibrionia > Gastranaerophilales > Gastranaerophilaceae > CAG-196. The sequence goes on along the minus strand of CALVAL010000038.1, from coordinate 6,930 downwards.
TTTATGATTTTAGGTAGCCTTGGCGGAAGCTTTTTTCATCCTCAAGCAATGGGCTTTGTTAATTATTTTTCCGGTAAAAATTGTTCAAACAATATGGGTGTTTTTATCAGTATGGGCTCATTAGGCTTTGCTTTTGGTCCTTTACTTGCAGCATTAATTACCCAAGTGTTAGGTTTAGATAAATTACCTTTTGCATCTTTATTCGGACTAAGTTTGGCTCTTGTTATGTTCTTATTTGTTCCGAAGTTATCTAAAATAGAAAAGAAGCCAGAGCATAAAGAATTTTTCAAATCTTTTAAAGAAATTCTTGGTAATAGGCAGATGAATTATTTAATGCTTATTGCTATGATGAAATCTTTGATTACAAATAGTTCTTGTATTCTGTTACCGTTTTTATGGAAATCAATGAATTATTCTCCTTTTTATATTGGATTTGCATTATTCTTATTTGTATTTGCAGGCTCAATTGGTTCTTTTTTAAGTCCTAAGGTTGAGAAAAGATTAGGACAAAAGCCTATCATTTATTTTTCAATGTGGGCAACGTTTCCTATGATGTTATTATTTGGTCTTATTTATAAAACTTCTCCAATATTATCATTAATTGTCTTTTTTATAATAGGATTTACGACTATGCTTGCTCAGCCTGTTACAATGGTATGGGCTCAAAGACTTTTGCCTAAGTATAAAAGTATTGTTGCTGGGTTTATAAACGGATTTTGCTGGGGAATTGTTGCTCTATTAATGTCTGTATTGGGTGCAGTTGCTCAAAAATATGGAATTATGAATGTGTTAATTATTCTAAGTATTTTACCTGCACTATGTTCTTATTTTGTAAAATATTTAAAAGAAATAGAGTAAGTATTATAATTTTTTGGTATAATACTTTTCGGAGCTGTATAAATTTTGAATAATTGGATAAAAAATATTATATACGAATTAAAGAACATGAAAATGCTTGATAAGTACATTCTTAAGCAAGTAATTGAGATGTTTATTATGGGGGTATTAGTATTTACTTCAATTATTTTTGCATCTGATACTTTTATTACGCTAATTAAGCAGATTTCTATGTATGGAATTCCTTTTAAAATAGCGTTTTTAATTATAATTTTACATTTGCCTGCTGTATTTGTAATGACAATTCCAATGGGCGTTTTATTAGCTACTGTAATGACTCTTAATGGATTAAGTCTTAGCTCCGAAATTACAGTTATGCGTGCTTGTGGTATTGGGCTAAATAGAATTGCAAAACCAATTTTCATATTTTCAATTGTTATGGCTTGTGTAAGTTTTATTTTGAATGAAACAGTTGTTCCTGTCATGACTAAGCAGTCTACTGATTTAGCGTTGTATGCTTTTAGTAAAAAAAATATTCCCGAAGGAAAGCATAATTTTACTTTTAAAGAGGTAAAAGAGGGTGGACTTCTTAAACGTTTATTTTATGTAGGAGATTGCAAAGATAAACAGTTGCATAATATTACAGTATTAGATGCCTCAAAAGAGGGTACGATACAGATTTTGCAAGCTAAAGAGGGGACGACGACTCCTGAGGGTTGGAATTTTCAAAATGGTGCAATTTATACCGTGTCTGATAATGGAAAAACTCTTGATACAACACTTTTTGGAGATTCTGTAATAAAATTCGGTATGGATTTATCAAAAGAAATGAATAGAAACTTGGCTAATGAATATAATTTTGTTCAGTTATGTAAATATTTAGCAAGTCCGGATGTTGAAAATAAGAATGTATTAAAAATAAATCTGTTCGATAAAATTGCGTTACCTTTAACTACTATAGTATTAGTTTTAATTGGTGTTCCACTTGCTATTACTCCTCCAAGAGTTAGGTATAATAGAGGCTTTTTGTTCAGTATTTTGATTATTTTTGCATATTATTTGATAAGAGCACTATCTATATCTTTTGGAGAGGCTGGGTCATTAATTCCTGTTCTAGCAGCATTTATGCCTAATATAATTTTGACAATTGCTGGTGTCGGGTTGTATTATAGAAAAGTATATACGATTTGTTAAGTTTGGAAACCTTATATTATGTATAGACGTCGCTCACGTTATGAATTGATTTTTTCACTTTTAATAATTATTGTTTATGTTTTTATGTGGCAGCCACTTTGGGCTATTGCAGTTTCGGCGTTATTAATTGGCGGTTATGCCTTGATTACTAAAGTTAGAGAAAAAAGTATTATTGATAATGGAAAGAGAATTCGACGAGAAGCTGCTTTATATACTGCAAAAATATATTTAGCGCCTTATCAAGATATTTGGAAAAATCTTAGGTTGTCTAATAAGCATTGTTCAATAAGGCTAGGAACTGACGGTCATTCTATTTCTGTCAAAGAAAAGTCGAAGAATTCTAATTCTTATAGAACTTTTAGAATAATTGAATCACGTGTTCATGACTACGATGATTTGTGGAACATGTTTTGCTTAAACTTTGATAGTAATAAAACGTATGACGGTCTATTGGCTGATTGTCGGTTATATGAAGTTACTGTTGTAGAAAATTCAGTAACGAGTACGCAAAAATTTAGTAACAAGGTTGAAGTTGAAAAGCTGCAGGTTGAAGCTAATAACGAAAAATTGATACATGTCGAAAATAAGCCGAGGTTGGATGTAAATAATTGCTCCGAAATAGAACTTACAGAACTTCCTGGGATTAGTATTGTAATGGCTAAAAAAATAATTAAAAAGAGAGAAGAAATTGGAGGGTTTAAAAATAAAGAAGATTTCTTTTTATTCTTAAAATTAAAACCTCATATGCAAACACAGTTGAGGGATATGATTTGCGTAAATAAGATGAAAGGCTCTAGAAAAATCGAAAAAACTACAGAAAGACATATCGATTTATGAAACTAAGAGTCTCAAATATTCTAAAAAAAACCCGAGTAGAAGGTCCTGAATTACGTTATTGCATATGGGTACAAGGTTGCTCAAGACATTGTAAAGGATGTCAAGCTGTTCATACTTGGTCACATACAGGGGGGAATCTCTTTGATATTAGTGATATTTTATCAGATATAAAAAAACAAGATGGAATAGAAGGAGTGACATTTCTTGGAGGAGAACCGTTTGAACAGGCTGAAGCTTTAGGGCTAATTGCAGAAGAAGTTCAAAAATTAGGTTTAGGAGTCCTATGTTTTACTGGGGATTTATTAGAGAATTTAAGAAAAGAAGATAAAAATGAGAAATTACTCTCTAATATTGATTTGCTTATAGATGGTGAATTTAGAATTGATGAGCTTGATTATTCTCGTCCTTGGTGTGGTTCGAAGAATCAAAGGTATCATTTTTTAACAAATAGATATAATGAAGAAATTTTCGAAAAATATAAAAATAAAGTAGAAGTGAATATTTCAAAAAATGGTACTATATTTGTAAATGGGATGGGTAATTTCGATGAGATACTTCAAAAGATTGATTTATACCCTGTGAAAAAATGATAGAATATCCTAAATAAGGAAGGTTGAAATGTGTGCATATAAATTATCAAATCTTATAAGGGCTCGATTTCCATTAATATACATGACAACATTTGAAGAGGATAGAGCTACAAAATATATTAAATCAATTGTGACTGATGAAAAACAAGTAAAAGTTGCAAGAGAGGTCTTTACTTGGACTCAAACAAACGGACTTTATAATGATTCAGTAGGTAAGTCTGTTTCTGATACGACGTGTCCTTGTAAAATGCTTGAATATATTAGAAGGTATGAAAAAGATGCAGTATTCATAATTTATGATTTTCATGTAAACTTTGGTCCTAAAAATAGGACGCCTGACTATAATGTTATTAGGAAAATTAGGGATATTATTCCTGATTTAAAGTTAGGAACAGTAAGAAAAACAATATTTTTTATATCGCCTGAATTATTAATTCCAGAGGCTTTGCAAAAAGAAATTACGATATTTGATTTCCCTCTTCCAAATTTAGATGAAATAAAATCTAAATTTGATAGTATGCTTAGTCAAAATTCAGCTGTAGAAGCTAATTTAACTGATGAAGATAAAGATAAACTATGTAAAGCTGCATTGGGACTAACTTTACAGGAAGCTGAGAGTGCATTTGCTCTTTCAATGGTTAATGATGGCAAAATTAGCATTCAAGATTTGCCTGTAATTTTAGAAGAAAAAGTTCAAGTAATTAAAAAAACTGGAATTTTGGAGTTCATTAAATCCGATTATTCAATAAAGGATATTGGAGGTCTAGATAATCTTAAAAGTTGGCTTTTAAAGCGTAATAATTCTTGGTCTGAACAAGCAAAGCGGTATTGCATTCCTGCTCCTAAGGGAGTGTTAGTAACCGGTGTTCCAGGCTGCGGAAAGAGCCTTACTGCAAAAGCTATGAGTACAATTTGGCAGTTGCCGCTTTTAAAATTAGATTTCGGAAAGGTCTTTTCTGGTCTAGTAGGTAGTTCTGAAGAAAATATGCGTAGAGCTTTAGCTACTGCAGAAGCTGTTGCACCTTCAATTCTATGGATTGATGAAATTGAAAAAGGACTAAGTGGGCTAGGCTCGAATGGTGATAGTGGTGTTTCATCAAGAATATTTGGCCAATTTCTTACTTGGATGCAAGAAAAGGAAGCTCCCGTATTTGTTATAGCAACTGCAAATAATATCAGTTCTTTGCCTCCTGAATTATTAAGAAAAGGTCGTTTTGATGAAATATTTTTTGTAGACTTGCCTACTATTCAAGAGCGAAAAGAAATTTTTAAACTTCATTTAGAAAAGAGATTAAAAGATAAAGAGGTTGCGAGTGAGATAGTTGGTGTGAAAAATTTATGCACTGAACTAGCCAAGATGACAGAAGGTTTTATAGGTTCAGAAATTGAGCAAGTGGTTGTCTCAGCTCTGTGCGATGCATTTTTTGAAAATAGAGCCTTAAAGTTTGAAGATTTGGCAAAAAATATTGCAAATACAGTTCCTCTTTCAATGACTCAAAGAGAACAAATTTTATCTTTGCGTGCTTGGGCAAATGTAAGAGCTGTATCAGCAACAAAAACTGCAAATTTGAAACAGTACAAAAAAGAAGTTAATGAAGAAAATGTTTCTCTAAGCAGAGGTGGAAGAACATTAGATTTTTAATAAGGAGAATATTATGTCATGTACAGTCTTAGCGCTACCTTATGCAATCGCTTGGGTTGTAGGAGCTTTAGCTGTGGGTGCTAAAGAAACTATTGATAGTCTTGATGATATTAAAGATGAAAATAATTTTTATAAAGATATTCAAGATGTCGACTATTCAAAACTGAAACAGCCTTGTGGCGATATTCATGTTATTTCTGAAAATCATTTTATAGAAAAAAGTTTTGAGACAATATTTATGGATAAAGAAATTTTAAAAAAGACTCTTGAAGAACATGGTATTCAAAATATTGTAGAAAATGAGTATGGTCAAATTTCTGGTAGCATTGATAGTTATAATTTAAGTTTTGAAAAAATGGAAGCAGATAAGCCTTATTTTGTGAAAATATCTTGCCAAGATTCTGATAATGCTGAGGAAAAAGTTGGAGATTTAACTTCTGAATATACTCTTAATGTTCAGGAGGAATCATATTTGAATATTGTGAATAAATTAAAAGAAAATAATATGGAAATAGAAGATGAAGAAGTAACGGATGATAATACCATTGTTCTTACGATAAATCTTGATTAATTGGAGAAATTTAATGGCAGGAAAGAAGATGAAAATACGTTTGCTTCCAAATGGAGAAATTCAAATGGAAACAATCGGAGTAAAAGGCAAGAAGTGCCTTGATTATATCGAAGTTTTAAAAAAACTTGTTGATGTAAAAGTCACTGATACTCAATTATCTCAAGAGTATTATGAAACAGATGTAGAAAATTTAAATACAGAAAACGCAGAGCTTCATTTGGATTAAAATTTCATTGCACAACTATTTTTTTTGTGCTAAAATCGACTTGAAAAGAGAGAGGTCATTCAATGAGTGAAGGACATTGGATTGTAAATAAAGTTATTGCAGGGCATAGTTTGAGCTTTAATGCGGATACTATTTTAACTATGTGGGCAGCAATGGCTTTTTTGCTTATTATATCTTTTATTGCAACAAGAAATCTTACAATATTTCCAAATAGATTGCAGTTGATATTAGAAGGTATATTGGGGTATTTTAGAGATTTGGTCAATAATATGATGCCAAAAGAGGGAAATAAACATTTTCCTTTAATAGCATCATTGTTTTTGTTTATTGTAACAGCCAATTTAATGGGGCAGTTACCTCTAAAAATGATTGAATTGAAACACGGAGAGATGGCTTCTCCTACAAATGATATAAACTTAACAGCTGCTTTAGCTATAATTGTATTGGTATATTATGTTGTAGCTGGAATCATAAAAAAGAAATTCAAATTCTTTTTACACGGATTCTCTCTAGTGGCAATAATTTCAGCCTTAGTTGAAATCTTAGAGCTGTTTACAAGACCTTTAACACTTGCATTACGTTTATTTGGTAATATTTTGGCAGGTGAAATTCTTATTACAGCTTTATTAGGTATTTGTGCTTGGGGCTTACCTTTGCCGATAATGTTTTTCGAAATATTGGTTGCTTGTGTACAAGCGTTGGTATTTACAATGTTAACAACTGTATATATTGCTTCAGCAGTGAATGAAGAACAGCACTAAATTATAGATAAAATAAAAGAAGGAGAAAGAACATGGAAGAAGTAAAAACAATTTCTGATTTAGCACAATTAGGTGCAGGTATAGCAATAGGCTTTGGTGCAATAGGTGCAGGATTAGGTGTTGGGGTTGCTACAAAAGGTCTTTTGGAATCAATTTCAAGACAACCTGAAATCGCTGGTAAAGCAGTTGGTTTCTTCTTGGTAGGTGCTGCAATGGCTGAAGCTTGTGCTATTTATGCTTTCGTTATCGCAATGAAATTATGCGGAATGATG
>CALVAL010000037.1 GCA_944325535.1 Candidatus Gastranaerophilales bacterium | reverse complement strand
TCTATAAAAGCATCAGTTGCAAATATTTCTGATAAGGTAGAAGATAATTTATCTGAGATTTTTGTTACTGAAATTATGGGGCTATATGATAGAGTTTCTAAATTAGCAGATTCGCAGACTGCAAAAATATCAGATTTGTTAAATAAAGAGCAATGTGAATATTTAGAAAGTTTAAATTCTAAGTATACAACTCTTAAATCAAGTTTAGAAGATTTTTATGTTAAAAATTCTGAAAGTTTAGATAAGTATAATAATGAATATTTAGAAGAGTTAAAAAATAAGTTTTTAGAATTAGATTTGAAGCTTAATAGCTTAGAACAATTTTTTACAGATAAATATAGTGCTGGTATAAGTCTTTTAAGTAATGACTTTAAAGGTGTTGAAGGCAGTTTAAGAGATTCTCTTTCTAAATTAGAAGATTTCTTAGAAGATCGAATTAATGCGATATTAACATCAAGCGCAGAAATTTCTGCTGGAGAACTTCAGTCAATAGAAGCATTTACGGATAGAATTATTAATCAGATAAATTTAGTTAATAAGACATCTGAGAGTTGTCATAATGTAATAAAAGATTTTACGAAAAAAGAATTAGAACTTCTTATGGAAAATATTGAGAAGGAATCTGATTTGATTTTAAAAGATATTCAAAATCAATTTATAATTTTTAGAGATAGTCAAAAAGATGAATTCTCAAGGTTAACTATACAATTAGAGTCTTCAATTGAGGATTATATATATAATCATTTAAGTGATTTAAAGTCATATTTGGACGTGAAGACTGATAATACTTTTGTTAATGATAAATTAGATGCTTTGAAAATAGAATTGAGTTCTTCTGTAGACTCAATAGTTAATAGTTTGAATAAATTATTGGAAACAAATATTTTCCAAGCTGGAGTTTCAGATTTAAAAGCAACAAATGAAATTCTAATAAAATCTATGGCAGAGACATTGAATGATAAAATTCAAAGATTTATCGTAGATAATCTAGGAAGAAATATTGAAGATAAATTGAATTTATTTGATAAAAAGTTTGTTGATGCAATTGTAGATAATTATGAAGAAATTAAATTAATATTAACAAATCATAATACATCTATTAATTCTTTAGAAAATTCTATGAAAGAGTTTATTTCAGAGCTTAATTTACAGATGAATAATGTAAAGGATGAGATAAATTCTAAAGTTTATTCTATAGTTGGCGGTATTGATAAATCGATAGATGATTTGGGTAAACGTTTTGCTGATTTAAAAGCTCAAATTTTGAATAAATCTTTTGATGAGGCTTTTCAAGCATCTTTGAATAATCAGATTTCAGGAATTGAAAATCTTGTCAATCGTCAAATAGGTTATTTGGAAGATATCAGTTCTTTATGTTGTGATAATTTGCCAGAGTTAACAGAGATGAATACTATTATAAAGCATAGTATATTAAATTCTGTTGATGAAATTATGACTAAAGTAAGTACAAGTTCTGAAGATATTGATACTAAGCTTAAAGAACTAAAATCAGATATAATAACTCAGTTTATAAATATTTTTAACCAAATTTCATTTGTAGCTGAACAAGAAGAAATATTAGATTTCATACAAGACAAGCACTCTGAGTTAATTACAATATTGAGTCATATAGTTACAACTGTAGATAGTGTAGATGATGTAAAGGATAATGTTGCAGTTGTAGATAATAAATTAGACTCTTTGAAAGAAGATATTGATTTAATAAATGAAAAAATTACATCAATAATGTCTTCTGATGGTGATATCAATTATGTGTATAGTCTTCAAGATTTAGAGTCTGATATTGCAAATTTAAGAATTATTTTAAATGAAATGAAAGATAATAATAATTCAAAAGAGTTTGAAGAATTGTTATCATCTACTAATGATATATATAAACTTGTAGAGACTTTGAAAAATGAATTACCGAAATTTGAATATGATGAGTTCAAGCAAGATTTTGAAGCTCTTACAGAAGATATCGTAAGTATTAGTACTAGAACAAATAAACTTATATTAGCATCTGATGAATCTTATAAGACATTACAAGATAATTTACAAGAATTTAAACTTGTAATAAATGATTTAGATGAAAGAACTAGAAATTTTGCCCAAGAAGTGGGTATGGATCGCATTGATAATAAATTAGGTGCGATAAATACAATGATCCAAAATGGTGCAAAATCTAATCAAGTATTTAATCAGGTGTTTGAATACTTAGCGGAATGGGTAGATAAAGCTGGAGAAAAAATTAATACCATTTCAGATAGAGTAGAAACATTAGATGATATTGGTCAAATAAAGGTTATGCTTGAAGATTTAAAGGCTGAAGCTGAAGATAATTCAGATAGTGTTGAGCTAATAGAGGCTTTGGGTAATATTTTTGATAAGCAAGTTAAGAAAATTTCTTCACTAGAAGCAAAACTCGATAGAGTTATTGTTGAGACAACTATAAATAATAAAAATAAAGAGTTAGATTTATCTCCTTTTGAAGATACCTTAAATAGATTTTTGGTAGCTATGGATGATAAAATGTCTGCTCAACAAGATAGAATAAATACTTTAGAAGCTAAGTTAGAGGAAGTTCTTTCTATCGTAGACTCTAAAGAGACTGCTCAACTTACAAAAAAAGTTGGTGGTATGGATAGACAAATCGCAAAGTTAAACAAAAGCATCGAAAAAATAGCATCACATGTTGTTGAAAAATAAAATTTCAGAGATAAATAATGTTGTAAAGGGACGAACAGTATTAACTGCCGTTGAGGAATTGTATTGCTATGCGCAAGATTCAACAAATAAAAAAAATGTGCAATCTCATCCTGAAGCAGTCGTATTCCCCGAATCTATAGAAGATGTCCAAAATTTATTGAAATATGCTAATAAACATAGAATTCCAGTAATATCTAGAGGTGCCGGAACTAATATGGTAGGTGCTTGCACTTGTCCAAAAGGAGGTATTGTTCTAGATTTTGCTAAAATGAATAAAATATTAGATTTTAATCCAATAAATATGACTGTGAAAGTTCAACCGGGTGTTGTTCTCAAGGATATTAAAGATTTAGCAAGTAATAATGGGTTATTTTATCCTCCAGATCCTTCAAATTTTAAAGTTTCAACAATTGGTGGTAGTATTGCGCAATCTTCTGGTGGCGCTATGGCTTTAAAATATGGAACAACTAAGGACTATATTTTGTCATTAACAGTAGTATTGGCAGATGGAACTGTTATGAAGCTAGGTGCAGGAACTATTAAAGATGCTGTAGGTTATCATTTAAATCAATTAATTGTTGGTAGTGAAGGAACTTTGGCTATTGTTGTAGAGGCTGATTTAAAATTGATTCCTAAACCCGAGACTTCAAGAGTTTTAACGGCTTATTTTGATGATATCGAGGATGCGATTAAAGGTGCTACCAATATTTTAAATTCAAGAGTCTTACCTGCAACTATTGATTTTATGGATAAGAATTCTATACAGACAGTAGAAAGTTTCAATCATTCTGGAATGGATATTACGAAAGAAGCTTTACTTCTTGTTGAAATTGATGGATATGAATCTTCAATGGATATTCAAGAGGCTATTGTAATTGATGCCTTGGAAAAGGCAAATGTAGCAAGTTTTAAAGTCGCTGTAACAGAACAAGAGAAAGAAGCATTGTGGATATCAAGGCGTGCAAGTTTTGCCGCAACTGCTAAGCTTGCACCTGATGTAGTATCAGATGATATTATTGTTCCAAGAGAAAATTTAGCAAGTATGATAGTCGGTTGTAATAACATATGTAGTAAATATAATTTGAAACTTTGTTTAGTAGGGCATATCGGAGATGGTAACATTCATCCGCAAATAGCATTAGATCTTAATAATGATATTGAGTTTAAGAATTATATAGTAGCAAAGTCTGAAATGTATAAACTTGCAATAGATCTTGGGGGTACTATATCAGCAGAACATGGTGTTGGTTCTGAGAAAATTTCGTATTTAGATTTGACAATTGATAATAATGCTGTTAAATATATGAAGATGGTAAAAAAGATATTTGATCCAAATAATATATTAAATCCAGATAAAATATTTAAAATATAGCGGAGGTATTATGGATATTATAGTAGTATATTGTACTGTTCCAGAAAAGAAAATAGCTAAAGAAATTACTAAAATATTAATGAAGCATAAATTAGCAGCGTGTGTTAGTCTTATTGATAAAGTTCAATCTGTTTTTTCTTGGGATGGTGAGATTTGTGAAGAAAAAGAATTTTTGATGATGATTAAAACAAGAAGAGCAAATTATGGCAAGATTAAGCTTGTTATAGAAGATATTCATCCTTATAATGTTCCAGAAATAATAGCGTTACCAATAGTTGACTGTAGTGAAGATTATTTAAAATGGTTAGTGAAAGAGACAGAATCTTAAAGATAGTTAATTATCTTGAGTCGTTGGGTATTAATGTAAATGTATCAAAAAATAAAGCAAGAGGGCATAAAGGCTTTTTTAAGTGTATTAACTCTAGTTCTTTTAGAATAGATATTTCAAATAGTTTAACTGAATCTGAAATTTTAAAAGTATTAATTCACGAATTTGCTCATTATATTCATTATCAAAATGATAAAGATTTATTGTCACTAGAGTTTGCATTTGGATCAGATTATGAAGATTTTATTGATGAACTTATTCAAATTACAGTAGATTCTGTGCCAAAAAGTTTTGCATCTGGTATTTTTAGTAGAAAAGAGACTTTAAATAAAGAAATTAAAACAATATCAAAAATTATAAAATCTGAATATCCAAACTTCAAGCGCTCTAAACCATTTGTACCAATAGAATCAAATCTAAAAAATCCTTTTAATTATCTCATCAAATATGATAGAGTCAAAGTGAACAACAAAATTTATTCTATAGCATTACTAAATGAAAATTCTGAAAATTTATCTAAAATACAGATAGCTTACATAGATTTAAAGGCAAAGCAACGAGAGTTATCCCGCTTAAATTCTAAAATATTAAAATATAATAAGTATTATAACAATCCAACAGAATTATTTGCGCGATTTTGTGAACTATACTTTTTAAATAAAAACAGTGCTTCAGTTCTTGCTCCCAATCTATCGAAAGCTTTTTCAGATAATTTAAAATCTTCAAAAATTAAACAATTAAAATTTTTAGAAAATTTACTATAATACTCTTTATTTTTTTACAATTTATAGTAAAATATAAATAGGAGAGAGTTTAATGATATCAAATTTTAAATCGCAGTCAGGAAAAGATGATATTAAAGTTTTGATTATAGTTATTCTGAGTTTTTTATTAGTCGTATGGTTTTGTACCCCTCCAGGAAATAAATTTTTGCAATTATGCTTTTGGGGTAATAATACTAAATTTTTTATTGCTAAGATTGTTAATAATGTTGATTCTACTGAATATATTTTTCATAGGAATAACGCCGTATATTTAGCAAAAATGTATAAAGATAAATCTAAGGCTTTGAAAGAGATGGATAAAGCTTTCAAAACATTGCCTTCTTATGCTTCAGATTCTCAGTTAAGAGCTTTATATAGTGATAGAGCTCAGATAAGAATGGCTGATGGCGATTATAAAGGTGCTTTGAATGATTATATTAACTCTGGAAAAATTCAATTCAATGATTATCTAAGAGTGGCCTTATTATTTAAAGTTGCAGGTAACTATAAAATGGCGATGTCATATTGTAATGCTATTTTGGATGTTGATAATACTGCTTATGCTGGATATGTTTGCCTTGCTGATTTATATGCCTCATTAGATCGATATGATTTAGCTGTTAAGGTTTGGGATTTAGCAATTGATAGAAAGTCTTCAAATTCTCAGTTTTATGTCGATAGAGCACTTATGAAAAAGAAGATGGGTGATTTTGAAGGCTATAATGAAGATGTAAAAAAAGCTAGAGAATATTATCCAACAATTGAGATAGGAAGTACTCTTATTGAGGATACTTTGCATCCAAAAATTATAACTTTATCAATAAAGCAATAATTTTGTTACTACTTTCTTGTTTGTTTTAAAATATTAATATACAGTACAAGAGGTAAAGATGAAATATTCAGAATATTCAGTAGTTATAATTGGTAGTGGTGCTGCAGGACTTTATTCTGCTTTAAAGATATCTCAGCAAATAGCCTTGCCGGATGGGATAATTCTTATAACAAAATCAAAATTAGGTGAAAGTAATTCAATGTATGCTCAAGGCGGAATAGTTGGTGTTATACACCAAAACAAAGATGATTCTGTTGAGTTGCATGTTAAAGATACTATAAATGCTGGGGCTGGGCTTTGTGATATAGATGCGGTAAAAGATATTTCTGAAGCTTCTGATGTCGTAATAAATGATTTAATTTCTTCAGATATTAACTTTGATGAGGATGATAATGGGAATTTAAACTTTACACTAGAAGCTGCTCATAGTGTAAGACGAATTTTGCATTCTGGTGGAGATGCTACAGGCAAAAATATTACAACTGGGCTTATGAAAAAGGTCTTAGAAGATGAAACGATAACAATTCAAGAAAATTCTATTGCTGTAGAGCTTTTAATTGATATGGATAATAATTGTAAAGGTGTAATTTTATATAATGAACTTACAGGTGAGCATGAAATAGTCTATACATCTGCATTAGTATTAGCTACGGGTGGCGTAGGTCAAGTTTATAAATACACAACAAATCCTGAATGTACTACAGGAGACGGTATAGCCTTAGCTTATAATGCTGGAGCTATTATTCAAGATATGGAGTTTATTCAATTTCATCCTACAGCTTTAGCATTAAGTTCAGAAAGCAAAAATAGGTTTTTGATATCAGAAGCAGTACGAGGAGAAGGTGCAAAGCTAATTAATCATGATGGAAAAGAGTTTATGGCTTCTTATCATGATAAAAGAGAATTAGCTCCAAGAGATGTAGTAGCGAGAGCTATATTTTCAGAGATGAAAAAAGATCACGCATCTAATGTGTTTTTGAATGCTTCAATTATAGGATGTAAAAAATTACTAGATAGGTTCCCTACAATATCTAAAAAATGTCGAGAAAATGGTATAGATATTTCTCAAAAGCCTATACCTGTTGCACCTGCTGCACATTATACTATGGGCGGGATAAAATCAACTATAGAAGGTAGAACTTCAATAAAAGGTCTTTATGCAATAGGTGAAGTTGCTTCAACAGGTTTGCATGGTGCTAATAGATTAGCGAGTAATTCCTTGTTAGAATGTGTTGTTATGGCATATGAACTAGCTGATTATTTATCTTTCGCTAATTTATCAATTCCTAAAAAAATTGATGAGGCTATAAGGTTAACTATTGAAAAATATTCATCAGCTTTGTCAGACGATGAATATGATATAGAGCAACTAAAGAATAATTTGAAAAATATAATGTGGGATAATGTAGGTATAGTAAGAACTCAAGAATCATTAAAAAAAGCTAAAGAAGAAGTTTTGAAATTGAAAAAAGAATTTAAACGAGATTCTAAATGTTTAAATACTCAAGAGTATGAATATAGAAATATGTTAACAATTGCAATGTTAATAATTGATTCTGCCCTTGCAAGAAAAGAATCAAGAGGTGCTCATACAAGAATGGATTATAAACAATCGAATGAACATGCATTGCATACAGAAGTGGTAAAAAGTACTGAAAGGAAGTTAGTAAATGTTGAATAATTTTTATATAGAAGATCATGTAAAAAACGCTCTACAAGAGGATATAGGTTTTGGAGATATAACTACTGATTATTTAACGAATGAAGAGGATGAAATGTCTTGTACTTTGAATACTCGTGTAGATGGTATTTTTTGTGGTAAAAATGTTTTTGAAATGGTATTTAAAGTTCTTTCTTCAAAGGTAAAAATAGACTTTTACTTTAATGATGGAGATGTAATAAAAAAAGGTGATAAAATTGCTGATATAAAAGGTCCAGCTAGATATATTTTAATGGGAGAAAGAACTGCTTTAAATTATGTTCAGAGAATGAGCGGGATTGCTACTGAAACTAATAAATACCAAAAAGCTGTAGGAAATTATAAAGCTAGAATTGTAGATACAAGAAAAACTACTCCAGGTTTTAGAGCTTTTGAAAAATATTCTGTAAAAATTGGTGGTGGAAGTTTGCATAGATTCAATTTATCAGACTGTGCGATGATAAAAGATAATCATATAAAATACGCAGGTTCTTTGACTAAGGCTGTTGAAAAACTAAGAAAACATATTTCTCATGCTCATAAAATAGAAGTTGAATGTGATACAATTTCTCAGGTAAAAGAGGCGATAGAATGTGGTGCTGATATTATAATGCTTGATAATATGACATTAGAGCAAATGAGTGAATGTGTAAAAATGATAGCTGGGCAAGCTATAGTAGAGGCAAGTGGAAATGTTAATCTTGCAACTGTAAATGATATTGCATCTACAGGAGTAGATATTATCTCCTCAAGTGCGATTGTTGCTAAAGCTCCAACATTAGATCTTGGTCTTGATATGTAAATCTATCTTTCAAGACGTTTAATTTCGTTCATTTCTCGTTCGAGCTTTCGTTCTTCATTATCAAGCTTAGATTGCTCTTTTGTAAGGGCATCTATTTGCTTTTTGATGCTAGCTTCTTCATTGCTAATTTTATCTTCTTCTTGTTTTATTTCTTCTATAGTTCTTTGACTTCTAAACAAAGTGCGTGAGTAGTATTGATTATAATTCGTAATAATTTTCATATAGACTCCTTTTATTGTTATAAACCTTGTAAAAATATTTTTTGCTATAATGCTAATATAAAATCTCCTTGTAGCTCAGATGGATAGAGTGCAGGTCTCCGAAGCCTGAGGTCATGGGTTCAATTCCCATCAAGGAGGTTTTTATATTATGATGTAAAAATTTGTAAATTAAATATATAACAAATGTTACAAAATTGTACAAAAGTGGAATATATAAAATATACTATTAATAGATAAGAATTCTTGTTTTAGGGACGTGTACGTGCAAGAAATGAGCTCAAAAAGTATATTTGCGAAATATACCTTACTCCCCTGCTCTAAAAAAAGAGTATTAAAAATTAAGAGTACAGGTAAGCTTGTGCTGGAGGAAATAGCATGAGCTTGACAATAAATACAAATCTTTCCAGTCTAATAGTGCAAAAGAGCCTGTTGAATTCAACAAAAGGCTTGAATCAAGCAATCGAGCGCATGACAACGGGCTTTAAAATAAATCATGCAAAAGATAATGCTGCAGGATATTCAATATCAATGAATATGGGCTCAAAGCTCTCCTCATATGATGTAGCCTTAGACAATGCAACGATGGGCTTGGATTTGATAACAACAGCAAGTGACAGCTTAGATTTAATCTCCTCACATTTGCAAAGAATGCGTGATTTAGCTGAACAAGCTGCAAATGGTACATATGGCGAGGATTCTTTAAACGCAATCCAATCCGAGACTGATTCAAGGATAGCAGAAATAAACAGAATCGTTGCTAATACTGAATATAATGGAATAGGTTTGTTTGAATCTGTTTCTGATGTCCAAGTTGTAACAGGTAACTTTATAACAGCAGTAAGTCAGTTATCAGAAGAGGAAGCATTGGCTCAAGGCTATACTATAATAAAAACCGCAGATGATTTGGATAATATCCGCAATGATTTATCTGGTAAATATATCTTGATGAATGATATAGATTTGTCATCATATTCCAGCTGGAAACCGATAGGAGATGAAGTTAACAATTTTACAGGAGAATTCAATGGAAATGGACATGTAATAGAAAACCTAAAAATAAGCAATAGTACTGAAGATTTAGTTGGGCTATTTGGGATATCCACAGGGATTATAAAGAATCTTGGATTAGAAAATGTGGATATTTCAGGAATTGGCAATGATTCTGGAGCTGGCGCTATCGCATCAGTTGCCTCTTATATAGATAATTGCTATGCTCAAGGTATTGTTGAAGGGGTTGTTGCAGGAGGTGTCGTTGCAGGGCTAATGGATGTAACTGTAAATGGGGCTGGTGGTACAATATCTAATAGCTATTTTGTAGGGAAAGTAGCAGGGAATTCTTATGTTGGAGGATTAGTAGGACTTAGTGGAGGGGAAAATCAAACTGCTGGAAAAATAGAAAATTGTTTTTCAGAAGGTTCTGCCTATGGAGGTATGACAGGCGGTATATTGGGCTGTTCGCTAGGATACACAAATATTTATAATTCTAATTCAAAATCCGATGTTACGAGTAAAGGACCAAATGGAATTGCAGGAGGTTTAGCCGGATATTTATTTGGAAAAATAGAGAATAGTTTTTCTACAGGAAGTGTGACTCGAAAAAGTAATGTCGGAGGTTTAGTAGGAGAAGGAGATAATTTAATACTAACAAATTGTTATTATGATACTATTAGCTCTGGTCAAACAACAGGAATTGGAAAAATTGGAACAACTATTACAGGAAATGTTAATGGAGTTAGTTCAACAGAATTGAATGATTTAATAGAAAACGGCATATTAAATAAAATTAATCCAATAAAAGGAATGAATATATATGGACAAAATTTTACAATACAGATCGGAATAGATTCAAGTGATAATTCTAAAATAACTTTTAATACTGAATTTTCGTTCGCAAATTTAAGTTTAGACCTAACAAGTGCTGACAGTGCAAGAGATGCACTATCTCAAATTGATGATTATATAAAACAAATAAATGAAAAACAAACAGAACTAGGCTCAGCTTATAATAGACTTGATAGTGCAATAGAATCAATAGGCGTAAATATAGAGAATTTGACCTCCTCCCAGTCAACAATTCGTGATGCAGATATAGCAGAGGAGTCAAGTGAATATATAAGGATGCAGATATTACAGCAGGCATCTGCAACACTACTAGCTACTGCTAATCAGACTCCAAGTATAGCTTTGCAGTTGCTATAGATTAGTGATTAGTGAATAGTGAGGAGTGATGGGTGAAGAGTACGTTAAAATTAGTTTATAAGGGATTTTAGTGAATAGAATAAAATCCTTCTAAACTCCTCAACTTATCAACATCTACCCCACTCCCTAGCCCCCTTCCTCAAGTGGCGGGGAATTTTAAAGTTTATAAGCTTAGTAGTTGAGGAGATTATTCAAAACCTCACCCTATCCCTCTCCTAGAAGGAGAGGGTGCAATTACTTTTGGGGTACATTTCAATTACTCTTTTTTGTTTCTATCTCATTCTCCTAATGAGGAGAAGGTTGGGATGAGGTGTTGAGTTTAGTTGAGAAGTTTAGAAGGGGGTAAAATTTTTCTATTCACAATTCACAAGTCACTATTCACTAGTTTAGCAGTTGAGAAGGAGTTAAAAAATTCTATTTACTATTCACTCCTCACTAATCACTAGTTATTAAAAATTTATTTTATTAAAATTTATGCTATAATTATAATAGATATTAGATTTATCAAGGATTTGGAATTGAGCTTTTTTGAGAATTTTAAAAATTTTAAGAATAAATTGGATAAAATAGAATCTACTGTATATGGGAAGCAGTCTTTGCTTGAAGTCTATGAACGCAATGCTAAGTTAGAGGCTGAAATTGTAAAGCGAACTAATGAGCTTGATAGAGCTAATAAACAAATGCTTACCTTACAGCATATTTGGGATATGATGAATTCATCGAAGCCTCTATCTAGCGTATTAAATGCTATTGTAAATAGTATTCAAGGGGAACTTGGGTATTTATATAGTTTTATTGTTAAACAAAATACTGATAGTGAAGGAAAATTTTTGCAGGTAGTCGCTTCATCAAGAGATGATTTGGGTGTAAGATTCTCAAATTATTTTAAGTGTGATGTAAGTGAATATAAAATGTGTTTCCCTGATTTTGAAGAGCTTAAAAATGCTGTTAAAGATAATAAAATTTACCAATCTCCTGATTTAGTAAGATTAATTAATGGTTTTATTCCTAATTTGGATGTGGAGAAGTTAAAAACATTCTTAAAAGAAGCTAAAATGAAATCCTATATACTAGTTCCACTCCGTTCTAAGCAGAAGCATTTTGGCTCTTTAATTGTTTTTTCTTCTAGAGAGACAATTAGTATAAATGAGTTAAACTTTTTAAATCTTTTTGCAAAACAAATCGAGCTTGCAATTACAATTGCTGATTTGTTCCAAGCTGTAAAAGAACAAGCTATTACTGATTCAATGACAGGACTGTATAATCGCAGATATTTTGAAGAGTTTATAAAAAAAGAAGCTATTCGTGCTAATCGACAAGGTCAAAAATTTACGGTTATAGGACTAGACTTAGACCATCTTAAGCAAATTAATGATGTATATGGTCACAATTATGGTGATATCGCTATAAAAGCCATTGCTGATGTACTAAAAAGTAATGCTCGTTCAATAGATATAGCAGCAAGAATGGGCGGTGAAGAGTTTAATTTAATATTGCCGGGAGTTGATTCTCAAGGTGGGGCTATTGCTGCAGAACGTATTAGAAAAGCGATTGAATCTGTTGAACTTGAAAAAATTGAACATGTAACAGCAAGTATTGGAGTTGCAACATATCTAGAACATTCTGACGATATAGATGAATTATTAGAACTTACTGATCAGGCTATGTATGAATCTAAACGTAATGGTAGGAATCGAGTAACAATTGCAAAAGTTGCGAATGAGACTTCTTGGCAGGAGTTGGCTGTTAATACTTTTATTGATATTTTATCAAAGCATAGAATTCCGCTAGATGAATCCACTTCTCAACTATTAAGTGAAAAGCTTAAAGAAAAGAGCAATGATAAATTATATCAAGTAGCAGACAGTTTAGTTGAGACTTATAATCCAGAGCATAAGGATGGAGTTGTAAAACAAAAGGTTGAAATTGCTTCTATTTTGGCTAAAAGATTCGATTTACCAAAAGATGCAATTGATAAATTAAAAATTGCAATTCTTTTATATGATATTGGTAATACAATGCTTCCTAAAGAATTATTATTAAAAAAAGAGCCTTTAAATGATGAGGATAAGTTGTCAATAAAACAGCATCCACTAATTGCTGCAAGAGAGATTTTAGAGCCAATATCAAATATAGTAGATATAATACCGATAATTGAAAAACATCATGAAAACTGGGATGGCTCAGGATACCCGAATAATTTGGCTGGAAATAATATACCTATTGAATCTCAAATAATCTTGATACTTGATTCATATTTTGCATTACTAGAAAGAAGACCTTATAGAGAAGCAAAATCTCAAGATGAAGCAATATTAGTTATTGAAGCGGGAATAGATTCTAAATGGAGTGAAAGACTAGCAAGAGAATTTATATCTATTGTCAAGGAAAATGCTGGTTAATATGATAGAATTATTGATTTTATTTGAACTTAATAAAAGAATTCTTACAATGTATGGGATTTCAAAAGAGATACGAGCTTCTTTTTCTGTACTCACAACCCCAAGTTATGGTACGATTAAGCCAGCTTTGAATAGGCTTGAGAAAGCTGGGTTTGTAAAAAAACAAAAAAGTATGTCTGAGGGTGGAAGGCCTTCTAATTATTATTCAATAACCAAAGATGGTGTGGATGAGCTGAGACGATTAATATTAGCTCCGCCTCAAGAAAATCCTATTCAATTTTTGCCTTCAGCAAGAATAAAACTAGCTTGTGCTGATTTACTAGAAAAAGATGAGTTATTTACTATGCTTAAGAATTTAAAGCTTAAGTCAGAGAGCATACTAGCAGATATAAAAAATCTAGAAAATAATAAGGAACTATCGTTTTATCCAAGAATGGTATTTGATAATTTAATGTGTGAATATAAGAATTTTATCTCTTTATTGGAAGGATTTGAACATGCCAGCAAAAATTAGCGGAGTTGAAAAAGGATCAATTGCTGAAGAGTTAGAAATTCAATCAGGCGATATCTTATTATCTATTGATGGGAATTCTTTAGAAGATTTGATTGATTATAATTATTATGTAAAATCAGAGCTTTTAACTATAGAAATACAAAAAGTTAATGGTGAAATTGAAGAAATTGAACTAGAAAAAGATTATGATGAAGATTTAGGGATAATTTTTGAAAGTGCTGTATTTGATAAAATTAAGCCTTGTTTAAATAATTGTATTTTTTGTTTCGTAGCTCAACAACCTAAAGGGCTTAGGGATACATTGTATGTAAAAGATGACGACTATAGATTGTCTTATTTGCAAGGAACTTATATTACAACTACAAATTTGACCGAAGAAGATAAAAAACGTATATTAAGACTCAGATTAGGTCCTTTTTATATTTCAGTACATACTACAAATCCTGATTTGAGGACTAGTATGCTAAGAAATCCTAATGCTGCTAAAATTATGGAAAATCTTAAATGGTTTGATGATAATGAAATCCCTTTTCATGCACAAATTGTTTTATGTCCAGGCTATAATGACGGAGATGAACTAGAAAGAACTTTAAAAGATTTGTCAAAATTTAAATCGTCTTTATTATCAGTTGCAATAGTGCCAGTGGGTGTAACTCAATTTAGAAAAGATGAATTAAGGACTGTAGATGAGAAAGTTGCAAAAGAGACAATAAAAATAGCTTCGAAATATCCTAAAGTAGCTTGTTCGGATGAGTTTTTCCTGCTAGCAGGAGTTGATATTCCTAACTCTGAGTATTATGGAAACTTTTCTCAATTGGATGATGGTGTTGGATCTTTAAGAATGCTTATTGACGATTTTGAGGAGCTTGATCTTCCGAAGAAATTATCTAAAAAGTTAAAGATATCTTTTGCCTGTTCTGTAGCAGCAAAGACTGCTTTTGAATTCGTTTCTAATAAATTGAATAATATTGAAAATTTAGAATGTAGTTTTTATCCTGTTAAATCAACATATTGGGGGAATAAAATTACTGTTGCTGGACTTATTACATCAGAAGATTTGATTAATACTGTCAAGGATATTGATGCTGATGTGATTTTTGTACCTTCTATTATGTTAAAACCTTTTTCGAATTTGTTTTTAGATGGAAATTCTTTGGATTATGTAATTGATGAGACCTCTAAAAATTTCTGTATTATTGAAGACAACTATTCTTTAGCTGAGGTTATAGACTATATTAATGACTATGTCTAATAAATATTAGATGGTTGGCTAATGTACTACGCACTGAGACTATTATTTAATAGAGTGGTGATAAACATTAGGAGGATTTGAAATGACCACAGCAGTAAGTACAGAGAAGAAAACTATAAGCGTAGTTATTATAGAAGATTTTAAATTAACTCGTGTAGGATTAAGATGTGCACTTAATTCAAATGAGGATATTAATGTTGTTGCAGAAAGTGATAATGCAATTGATGGACTACGTCTAATTGAGAGTAAGTCTCCTAATATTGTACTTATGGATTTAGGGCTAGCAGGCATGAACGGGATTGAGGCAACTATAAAAGTCAAAGAGATGAATAAGGATATTAAAGTTATAGCTTTAACTTCCCATGATAGAGAGGAGGAGGTAATAGCTGCATTATCGTCAGGAGCTATGGCATATTGCCTAAAAGATATCGATCCTGCAAAACTTGCAGATGTAATTAGAGATGTAAATAATGGTGTATGCTGGCTAGATCCGGTTATTGCTAGAAAAGTTTTGGATTCATTCCCTAAACAAGAAGCTTTGGGTATTTTAAAAGATAAGTTTTCTGAAGAAGGCAGAGTTCCTTTGACGGAAAGAGAATTTGAAGTTTTGAAACATTTAGTAGAAGGTAAAAGTAATACAGAAATTGCAAAAGAATTAATAGTTAGTGTACACACTGCAAAAGCACATGTTTGTTCGATTTTACAAAAGATGTGTGTAAATGATAGAGTTCAAGCTGCCGTAAAAGCGGTAAAAGAAGGTCTTGTTTAAATAGTGTTTTTATCCGTGGATAGAATACCCCATTTTATGGGGTATTTTTGTATTTTATCCAAAAAATCCTCGCTACTTGTGTTTATCCTCTGTTTGTAGTATTTGTAGTATATATTGGTAGTAGAAAAGAGGATAAATAAATGAACACAACTATTGAAAAACAACCAGAAAATATCGTTAAAGTCGATATAGAAATTCCTGCAAAAGAAGCTGTAGAGTATTATAATAATGCAGCAAAAAAATTAGCTCAATATGTTAATATTCCAGGTTTTAGAAAAGGTAAAGCTCCAAGAAATATTGTTGAGCAAAATATCGGAGAAGAAAGAATTAAACATGAAGCTTTAGAAACAGCTCTTCCTAGAATTTTTTCTCAAGTAATTAGAGAAAATGAATTTGACGTAGTAGCTCAACCATATGTTGAATCTTATGATTATAAAATCGGTGAAGATTTAAAAATTGTTGCTAAAATTGAATTGAGACCTGAAGTAACTTTAGGTGAATATAAAGGTTTGAAAATAGATGTAGATGCTTATAAAATCCCTGA
This sequence comes from Candidatus Gastranaerophilales bacterium, assembly GCA_944325535.1. Classification (GTDB taxonomy): domain Bacteria; phylum Cyanobacteriota; class Vampirovibrionia; order Gastranaerophilales; family Gastranaerophilaceae; genus CAG-196. Next base: position 2,326 of record CALVAL010000037.1, on the reverse strand, counting down.
AGATGCTATGCAAAAATCAATTGATGGCCTTTTAGAACAACATGCTTCAACAATAGTAGTTACGGATAGAAAAACACAAGCTACTGATACAGTTGTTTTTGATTTTGATGGTTATTCAAATGGTGAAAAAATTGAACACGGTGATGCTAAAAACTATACTCTTGATTTAGCTCATTCAAGTTTTATTCCAGGATTTGCAGAGCAACTAGTGGATAGAACATTAGGTGAAGATTTTGAAATTAATGTTACTTTCCCTGAAGAATATCATGAAAAGAAATTAGCTGGTCAGCCTGCAGTATTTAAATGTAAGATTAATGAAATTAAAGCTAAAGTTTTACCAGAATTGAATGATGAGTTTGTTCAGAAGGTAGGACCTTTTAAAACTGTAGAAGATTTAAAAGCTGATATTCAGAAATATTTGGATACTCAAAAAGAAGATATGGATAGAACAAATTCAGAAAAAGCAATTTTTGAAAAAGTTACTAATGATGCAAAAGTTGATATTCAACAATCAATGATCGATAGGGAAGCTGATCAATTAGTAGAAGATTATAAACAAAAGTTATCTATGCAAGGTTTTACTTGGGATCAAGCAGTTGAAGCTCAAGGTTATGAAAATATCATGAATAGCTTAAAAGAAGATGCTGCAGTTAGAGTTAAGAATTCTTTAGTAATTGATAAAATTGCAAAAGAAGAAAAAATTGAAGTATCTCAAGAAGATTTTACAGAAAAATTAACAGAGCTAAGTAGAATGTATCAGATGGATACTGCTACAATGGTAAGACAATTGTCGCAAACTCCAGGTGTATTTAATGCTTTATCTCAACAAGCTTTGAACGAAAAAGTAACTAAGTTCTTAGTTGAAAATAATACTGTAAATCTTAAATAGTATAAAGCAATAAGCAAAAAAAATAACCTGATTTAATATCAGGTTATTTTTTTATGAAATTATCTCGCTTTCTTAGGGTTAGTGACTTTTAAGACTCCAGTAGTAATATTGGGTTTGTCTTCAACATCATCACAAGTTATGACACCTGCTACATTTTCATTAACAAGTGCACAGAATGCTTGTCTATAGGAATAGTATGGAATAGGGGTAAAGGTGCCTGTTGTTCGATTAACTCTTCCTACTATACCATCATCTATATATGTAGGTAGAAGATCTCTTCTTTCTTGAAGGTTTACAGTTCCATTTGTTAATGGTATTAAATAGCCACCTTTATCAGGATAGTATCTAAAGGAAACATTCCCCGTTCCGTTATTGGTACGCGTTTTTCTTTGAGGAATAGTCATTCTAATTGTTATATTACCTAGATCATCTCCGCTCACGTTATATGTTATACCGTTATTTGTTTTTACAACTCCACCATTTTCCTCTCCGAGATAAAGAGCTAAATGTTGATTATCTATAGTTTCATCTTTGCTTAATATTTCAGCAATTGTATTATATAAATTAATATATCCATTGTAATAGTACAGGTTATATGCACTATCTGCACTACTTTTAGTGGCTACAATTCCCATTGCAGATATTACTCCAATAATTCCTAAGCAGAGCAAAAGTTCTGCCATTGTAAAACCTTCTTTGCATTTTTTCATTCTAAATAAGCTCCAGTAATTCTTCATATGTATTTATTATATCACATTTTATAAAAAATTTCTCTGCAGTAGTATTCAGTACTGTTTTGTTTTCTTTTATTACGTAAATTTTTTTATTTAGTCTATTCATCTCAAGTGCCGGTATAGAACCTAATGAATTGTATGGCATTACTAAAAAATCAATGTTACTTACGTTGATTTCACTTTTTTTACTAACTATTTTAGGAGCATTATTTAAACCTAATAAAATACAAGGTAAAAATGTTGGTGTAATATATTCTGCAGAGCATTTGGGGTTTACTATTTCAGTAGGAATTGTAATGTCAGAAAAAGCTGGTGCATGAGCTGCAGGAACCTTAAACTCTTTTGAAATATAATGTGAAATTATTGCTTCTACACCACCTACAGGGTCAACTCCTATTCCTTGCTCATATTCTTGATCTTCTGATTCTGGAAAATGGCATACAACTGCTATTGCTTCTGCTCCTTTTTTTATTAATTTTTGTGTGGCTTTTTTTAAAGTAGATAAATTATCTATATTTCCAGTAGAAATACCTGACTCGTCGATATGAAAATTTACACCTACAGAATGCTCTGTAATTTCATAATCAATAATATTGATTCCATATACTGTTTTGACAGCATTTATAGTGTTAAGATGAATATTTAGAACATTTTGTGGAATTGATTTATCAAAAATAACTCCTATTTTGTTATTATTTGATTC
>CALVAL010000036.1 GCA_944325535.1 Candidatus Gastranaerophilales bacterium | reverse complement strand
GAAAATTCGGATTCGTATTTGATGTGGAACAAGCGAATATATCAGAAGCATACTATGCAAATACCGGTTCTGGTTATGGCAAAGGGCTTGAAACTTTCAAGAGAATTTTATTTAACGCAAACGGAGGAGAAAGGACTTATGTTAAAGATAATCTTATAAAAGAATTCTCTAAAAAAGGTATTGAATTAAATGATAATGAATATGCACAATTATCAAGATTTTTAGTTTCCAAAAAATATACTACACAAATTACAAAAGATATAAAAATAAGTGATAAAATAATAAAAGCAAAAGATTTAGTTGAATGCTTAGAAAAATCTCGTGATGCTTTATTTGAAGGAGGTGATATTCATAGTGAAATAGTCCCTATTAATCCTCGTGTCAAAGGTTTGATAGCGAAAGTGGAAAAGCTAGAAGATTGTCCTGTAGAATTTTTGCAATTTGCAAAAAAACATAATTTACCAATTATATTAATGAGACCGTCAAATAAATAGATAAAAATACTTTCAAAATATATTACAGATATAAAATTGACTGGGAATTGTATCTTGTAACATTAATTAATTCCAGCTATTACATATTTTGTATTTTTATTGTACGATATTAGTAAATTAGTTGGAGGGAAATAATGTCTGTTGCATTAGAACAAAAGCAAGGTCTTATTGCAGGTGATGGTCTGTTACCTGTTAAAATGGCTCAATATGCAAAAGAAAACGGTTTTGATGTTGTTGCAATTTCATTATCTAATGATAATTATTCGCAATTAAAAAAATATTGTTCAAAAGTATATTCTTTTTGTCCAGGAGAAGTGCAAAAAATAGAGGATACTCTTAAGGCAGAAGGAATTAAGCAAATAACTTTTTTAGGCAAGGTAAGTAAAACAATTTTGCTTAAAAGACCAAAGTTTGATGCAAGAGCTCTTGATTTTATAAAAAAAGCAATAAGACTTAATGATGATAAGGTTATGCTTATGATAATCGAAGAGCTTGAAAAAATTGGAATTACGATTTTAGATCAGACTCTTTTTATAAAGAACTTAATGATACCATCAGGAATTCTAGGAAAAGTTCAGCCTACTCAAGAACAAATTGATGATGTAAATTATGGCTATTGGCTTGCTAAAGAAACAGGGAAATTGGATGTAGGGCAATCAGTAGTTATAAAAGATAAAATGATTATGGCAGTTGAAGCTATCGAAGGAACTGATAAATGTATTCAAAGAGGGTGCAAAATAGCTAAGAAAAACTCTCGAGTTATAAAAGTTGCAAAACCTTCTCAAGATAAACGTTTTGATATTCCTGCAATAGGGCTTAGAACTCTAAAGACTATGAAAAAGTATAAAGCTGATTTAATAGCTGTAGAGGCTGGTGAAACTATTATTGTTGATAGAGAAGAAGTTATTAAATTTGCCAATAAAAATAATATAGTAATAATGGCTGTATAAAAATGAAAAAGATTTTTATTATAACGGGAGAATATTCAGGAGATATTCATGGTGGAAGAGTTCTTGAGTGTATCAAGAATTTGGGCCCTGATATACAAGTAGAAGCAATTGGCGGAGAAAATCTTGCAAAAGCTGGTGCTAAATTGTATTGTGACCATTCTAAAATGTCTGGATTCGGATTTAATTTTAAAATGGCAATTGAACATTTGCAGCTTGAAAAGAAGCTCTCAGATTACTTAATTAATGAATACAAGCCGGATTTAGTCTTATTAATTGATTATGGAACTTTTAACTTGCGTGTTGCCAAAAGACTAAAAAAATCTAATCCTGATATTAAGATTTTTCATTATATTCCACCTCAAGTGTGGGCTAGTAGAAAGTGGAGAATTAAAAGGATAAAAAAATATGTAGATAAGGTATTATGTATTTTCCCATTCGAAGTTGAAATGTACAAAGAGTACGGTATTGACGTTCATTATTGTGGACATCCTCTAGTCGCTCAGCTTCCAAATAAAGCTAATAAAGAGGAGTTTTTTCAAAAACATAATTTGGATATAGAGAAACCTTTAGTTTCAATATTCCCAGGTTCTCGACCATTAGAGTTACAATTTTTAGCAGAAACTTTTATTAAATCTGCAAAACAGTTGCAAAAAAAACATCCAGAATTACAGTTTTGTATTTCACAAGCGCCAAATTTAAATGATAGTATTTTTGATAAATATGTCAAAAACACAGATTTTAAAGTTATAAAAGGAGAAAATCAGGCTTTACTAAGTGTTTCTGATTCTTTAATTTTAGCATCTGGAACGGTTGCTCTTGAGGCTGCATTGTATCAAGTTCCTATGCTTATTGGCTATCGTGGACCTTGGATTATTTATTTAATATATTTACTTGTAAGATGTATAAAAAAAGTGTCTTTACCTAATATCATTACAAATGAAGATATCGTGCCTGAACTAATCCAAGCAAAATTTAATGTAGATAATATTTGCTATGAAACCGAAAAATTACTTTATGATAAAAAATATAAAGAAGATAAAATTGAAGCTTTAGGAAGGGTAAAAGAAAAACTCTCTAGCAAATATTCTGCACAAGAAGTAGCTAATGAAATTATAAAAGCTTTAAATTTGTAAATTTTTATTAAAATGTTAGCAAAATTTTTAAAATTAATGACTTTATTTATATGAAGGTGGTGTATATGAATAATAGTATTCTTATTCAGGATCCTAGTAATAAATTTTACGCTGGCATGAAATTAGCAGAAGCTAAGAGAAATGGAACCGATAAAAGCTTTTGGTCAAGAGATTTTTCAAATATTGATACTGATGGTAATGGTGTACTATCAGTAGATGAAATAATGAAAGAAAGAAAAAAGATGGCAAAAAGAGCTAGAAATTCTGGGCTGTGCTGGAGTGCTCTTGCAATTACAGATATGTTTATTCCTCAATCACGATTTGGAAGAGTATTTGATGTTTTAATAGATGGAGCTTTAGTCTTTGCTTCATTTAATAAGATGAATAAAATAAATAATAAAACTAAAGATTATGAGCAAATTTTAAGCAATCAAAATTTGAATATAAAAGCATAATAAAAAGAAAAGTTCGACTAACTGTCGAACTTGAAATTTTCTACAACCTTTTTCTAACCTTATATATTAATAAAGTTATTTTTATCTGAAAAATTGCTATTAAGCTTAATGTTTTTTTACATATTCTTTTGCACAATCAAACATTGCATTAATTAAGCCTGAATTTGAATAAACATTCATGCCTGCAGATTCAAGCACTTGTTTTAGTCTTGTCTCCCAAATATTATATATTTCATCATCTTCCATATTGAGTGTTGTTCCTATTAGTTTTAGTTCCTTATAATCAATAGGAAGTGGTAAGGCTCCTCTTAAAATATCTACAATATCAATACGTTTTTTTCTAGGGAATGATTTTAGAAATGAAACAACTGTTAGTTTATTTTCTTTTATGTAGTCTTTTATAAGTTCTACAGATTCATCAACCATAATTGGTTCTTGAGGAATTCGATATTCTCCAAATTCTTCAGGGGCTATATCCATTACAGTTGCAATTCTTTCAATAGTAGTTCCTCTTGTAGAAAAAGGAACTGTTTCATCAATTAGATTATATACGTAAGATAGGGTGACTCCTATCATTTCTGCAAAATCTTTTTTATGTAGCGAATGTTTTTTTAAAAATTTTGCGACTTTTTCAGAACTTTTTTCCGGTACGATTTGTTTCATAATTATTACCTCATAGATTTTTATTACTAAAATTTGGTTACCTATAAGATAAAATATTGTAAAATTTTTCATAACCCTACTTTAGTCCGCCAATAAGTTAATTTATATAATATTTAAAATGAGAATTGTGCTATACTAATTTTATGAGAATAAAAAGACTGGGGTTGAATAGTTATAGAAATTGTGAAGGAGTTGAATTTGTTTTAGATAAACAAAAGGCTCTTATAATTGGTAAAAATGCGCAAGGTAAGACTAATATACTGGAAAGTGTGTTTTTTTTATCTGATTTAAAAAGTCCTAGAACATGTGTAAATACTGATTTGATAAAGTTTGGCTCTGATAGGTTTGAAATAAATGCAATAGTAGAGAAAAATAATACCCAAATAGAGCTTGATGTAACTTATGATATTAATAAAAAAAGAGAGTTGAAGATTAATAAAGTAAAGACTGTTCCGAAAAATTTTAGGTTAGTACTAAAGACGGTTCTATTTTCAACAAAAGACTTATTACTTTTAAGAGGAACACCTCAAGATAGAAGAGATTGGCTAGATAGAGCTATTTCTCAAGTTTACCCCGCTTATGATGAACGACTCGCCAAATACGATAAAATAAGAGTACAAAAAAATAATTTATTAAAGCAAGAATGTATAGATAATACACTTTTAGATATTTATAATGAGCAACTTGTTATAGCAGGCTCAAATATAATATTTTTAAGAAAGAAATTTTTAGAGGAATTATCTCTAATTGCAGCCGAAAGACATAAAATAATTAGTGAGACAGAGTTTTTGATTCTAAATTATACAAATCCACATACTACAATAGAGGATATAAGTGAATATTTAAAAAATGAATTATTAAATAGGCGTTCTGAAGAAATAGCAAGGAGACAGTCATGTGTTGGACCGCATAGAGATGACATAGAATTAAAAATTAATGGTGTAGATGCTGTGAAATTTGCTTCTCAAGGACAACAAAGAACTATAGTTTTATCATTAAAGTTGTCAGAATTAGAAATAATAAAACAAAAGACTGGATATTCTCCAATTTTACTATTAGATGATGTATTAGCTGAATTGGATGAAATTAGGCAAAATTATCTATTAAAATCAATAAATGATGATACCCAAACTATTATTACGTCTGTTGATACTTTGTTGTTTGAGGAAGAGTTTTTAAAAGATGTGCAAATATATAAAATAGAAAATGGGAGTTTATTATGATATTAGTTACTGGTGGAGCTGGTTATATAGGAAGTCATTTTGTTCTTTCTCTTATAGAAAAAGGTAAAGATGTTATAGTTTTTGATAGTTTAGAGCTTGGACATATTGAAATTATTGATACATTAAAAAAAATTGGTAATTTGAAATTTATTCAAGGAAATTTAAAGAATTTAGATGATATTCGAGGAGTCTTTTTATCTAATAAAATAGAATCAGTAGTGCATTTTGCAGCATATTCTCAGGTCGCTGAAAGTGTAATAAATCCACAGAAATATTACTATAATAATGTTTATGGAACGTTAAATCTTCTAAATGCAATGTTGGAATTTGGGGTGAAGAAGATAGTTTTTTCTTCAACTGCTGCAACATATGGCGAGCCTGAATATTCTCCAATTGATGAAAATCATCCACAGAATCCTATAAACCCATATGGTAATTCAAAGTTAATGATAGAAAAAATTCTAGATGATTATGATAAAGCTTACAATATGCGTTCAGTACGCTTAAGGTATTTCAATGTAGCTGGAGCGGATTCTAAATTTAGAATTGGCGAATGGCATGAGCCAGAAACACATTTGATACCAAATGTGCTCAAATCAACTTCTGATAAAGTATTTAAACTCTATGGAACAGATTATGATACTGTTGATGGAACATGTGTTAGAGATTATATTAATGTTGAAGATTTAGCTGATGCTCATATTAAAGCTTTAGAGTATTTAGATGCAGGTGGAACTACAAACTTCTTTAATCTTGGCACAAAAGAGGGAAATAGTGTAAAAGAGGTCTTTGCTCTTTGTGAAAAAGTAAAAGGTGCTCAAATTCCTTTAGAAATATGTTCTAGACGTGCTGGGGATCCTGCAAAATTAGTCGCAGATAATGCAAAAGCTAAAAATGAACTAGGCTGGATTCCTAATAAAACATTAGAGGACAGTATAAGATCTGCTGCTTATTGGGAAAGAGCTAAGTTTCATTAATACAAATTGTATCAAATTTGTAAGCTTCAAATGTTCTTGAAAAATATTCAGGTGGTAGTCCAGCTTTTTCTTTAAGTGAATTAAGGAAAATTTCTCTATCAGGTAACTGTTCCCATACTATAGGCAGATATACTGCACGCTTGTCTTTTTCGACTATGATTATTCCATGTGGAAATATTTTTGATAATAAATCTTTTTCATCTTTAAAATTTATTTTTTCTATTGCAGACAATAATGAAGCAGAAATTTCAATATCAAAAAACTCATCTTCTGTTAATGGAGAAAATCTTGTATCTTGAAATGCAGCGTTTTTAGCATTGTCAATTAAATCTAAAATAAGTGGTTTTGTAGGATAAATAGAACCTATGCAGCCTCTTAACTCATTATTCAGTTTGAGTGTGATAAATGATGCTCCATATTGTGTCAAAACACAAGGTATGTTTCTTGGTATAAACTCTTCATTTTTTAGGTTTGAGTAGATACTTGCTTTAATAATATCCATAACATATTTTGAGTAATAAGTTTTAATAAATTCATTTTTAGAGAGTGTTGATAAGAACCAGGAGCCATACCCTACAACTTTGTTTTTCTCATTGCTAACGTCTCCTGAATTATACATTTCAGCCCTAATAAGAGAATAATTATTTTTATTTGCAAAATCTATTAAACCTTTAACACCAACTATTCCACAAGCTTGATAATTTTCTAAAAATTCAAGACGCCCAGTTTCTATTATAGTAGCGGTATAAGTGTCTATTTGTCTACATTGTTCTTGAGTATAATAGTGACTTAAGTCTGATGAAATAATAAATGTTGATGTTTCCCAATATGCTGATATTAAATCTGATATTAGTCTATAATCACAATTCCCAACTAAAATTGGAACGATTTTAATTTTTTTCCCAATATTTTTTAAATTTTTAACAAAATCTCCTGCACTTTGTCTATGAGGCAAGAATAGATTTTGAATAAAAGGAAGCTGAACTTCTATTGAGTGTTCTTTGTCAAAAACTTCATTTGCAATTATACTAGGAAAATTTTCAGCTATTTCATTGATAATTTTGTTATTTACTTCGAGATTCCCTAATGGAGTCTCAAAAAAAGAATATTCAGGCATTGCAATATTATTAAAATATTCTTGATGCGAAGGGGCTATAATAAAAATATTTTCACTAGGTTCTAAGTACTGAAATCCAGCCATTGCGGCATGCCCAGAATAAATATAGCCGGCATGAGGAACTATAATAGCTTTTGATTTGTAGCTATTTGTTTGTTGCTCTTTATATGAGTTAATTAAATTATTTAATTCTTCCGATTCTTTTGGATAAAAACTCCCAGCGAAGATAGGTTGTTTGTTCATAGAATATATTATAAAATATTTTTTTATTTATAGCAAAAAAAATTTTTATAAGTTTTCATGTTATTAAGACTTGAAGAAAGGTTTAAATGAATGAACTTAAATAATGTATCAAATCAAAATTTTAGAGGTTTTAAGAATCCAATAGTTAATCATATAGGGGATAAGAACTTTAATTTTTCAATGTTATCTATGCAGTTGACGAATGATGGAATTAGAGATTTAGATAAATTGAGGGAACTAAGGCAATCTCCATTAATGTCCAAATCTTTGAATAAAAATAGCGATATTCTGAATCTCATATTAATTAATAAATTCAATGATACAAAACTAGTTTTTGATAATAATGCAATCCCTTTATGTGATGATTTAATTGAATTAAAAAATCAATCTGGCAGTAGATTTGCAAAAGATTATGCGATTGTAGAAAAATCAGTTTTAAGGCAGTGTACATTCATTTCCGATTTGACAAGACGAATAATGAGTTTGAGTGCAGTAACTTTGGATTCTGAACTTTCAAAGGTTGTTGTATATACGCAACAAGTTTTAGAAAAAATTTTTAAGAATAAAAATGATGCGTTTAAATTTATATTTGAATCTGCTGAAAAAAATATGGAGCCTCAATTTGTAGCAAGAAAGATTAATGAAAGTATTGCTGCTAATATGGCAAAATTTTTTAGAGTTTAAAGAGTTGATGTAATTTCTTTTAGGTATTGTCTTATTGCTGGTGTTATTAATAGGTCTGGCTCTTGATTGCATAGTTCATCAAGCAATATTATCCCTTTGTGTTTATTATTATTTTGTATGTACAATAATCCTAAAATTATTTTTTCATAGTATTTTTCAGATGTTTCATATTCTTTGATTTTTGAATTAATAATTCCTAGATTTTTATAGCATTCTGCTAGGTTTTGGTAATATTTAAAATTTAGTCCATATAATTTTATCGCATCTTCAAAGCAGACTCTAGCCATGTCTGGATAACCTATAAAAGTGTAAGTTTCCCCTAAATTATTTTTAAAAATGGCTGTTGCTTGTGTATTAGGACTTAGTGATATAGCAATTTTAAATTCTTGTATTGCTGCATAGTAAATTCTGTCTTTTAGATAGTTAAGCCCTACATTATTATGATAAAAGGCATTCTTTTCAGCCTGAATAGTATATTTATCAGGCTTTCTATAAGCTGAACAAAATACTGTACATGATAATAGAAGTATTATAAAAACTTTTTTAAGTATCATAATAAATTTAATTCAAGTCCTTCATAGGAGAATATTGCATCAGATGATGCATATTCTTCTGCTAATAAATCTAATTTTTCATCATTATAGCTAGGGTCATAGTGGAAGAACACAAGCTTCTTCGCTCCGACTTGTTGCTTACATTCCAGTGCCATTTCAAATGTTGAATGGCCATAACCTTGTTTTGGAACGTATATACTTAGATAATCTTCTGTAGAATATTGTGAGTCATGGATTAGTAAATCACAATTTTTAGCAAACTTTACAAGTTTTTTATCTCCACCAGGGTAACTTTCTTTGTCTGTAGCATATACTAGAGTTTTGTTTTTATATGATATTCTATAGACAAAAACCCCATTTTGAGGATGAGCATAAGATTTATAACATGTTATTACTACGTCATTTTCGTCATAGTCTCCTTCTTTTAGATCATTGACTCTAATAATCTTAGGCATTTCTCCAAATTTAAAAATTACATAGTTTGTTTCATTAAGATCCATAATTTTTAAATCAGCTGCAATATCTCCAAGGTCTAAAGGGAATGATTTTGAAAAGAGTAGTTTAGCTAGTTCTTGTTCAAGTGTTTCATTATAATTCACGCCGCCTAATAAAGACATTCTAGTAGATGCAAGATGAGATGGTCTAAAAAAAGGAAATCCCTGTATATGATCAAGGTGTATATGGCTTAATAAAATGGAACATTTTACGGGAGTTCTATCTGTTATAGTGGTTCCCGATTCAATGTATTTTTGCATTAGTTCATTGCCAAGACTTATTAGACCTGTACCGGCATCAAGGATTATTAAGTGCCCACCAACATGTATTTCTATGCAAGCTGTATTGCCTCCATATTTTAAAAAGTCTTTATGAGCAACTGGATAACTTCCTCTGACTCCTCTGAATTTAATTTTGAATTCGTCCATTTTATTCTCCATTATTATATTTTAGTTCAAAGCTAGCATTTCTATCAGACTCATCTCCATATAATTTTTCAGTCCCTAATAACCTTAATTTAGAACGAGTCTGTATGTTTTTTAGTGAGGTTTCTTTTAAATATACATCGACGAGTGTTCTATTTTTATTAGAGTTAATGTTAATAACCCTAAATGCATTTGGAAATGTAACAAGAGATGGTGTTGATATAAAAAGAATATTGTTATCTTGTACAATTTTAGTACCATGATAGTGCCCTTGTAGTACTATAAGTGGTCTTTTGTGTGTTTTTAATAATTTTCTTATTTCATAATCGTTTATTAGCTTATGATTTGAACTAGAATATGGCTCAAGTATTGGAACATGTGTGCAAACTATAATTGTATCTTTTTGATGAGTATCAAGTTCTTGTTTTAGCCATAAAAATTGTTCATTTGATATTTCACCATTAGTTGTTATTTTATAGTCAATAATAGAATCAAGGCAAATAACTCTAAATCCTTTTTTAGGAGTAAAAGCATAATATATGTTTTTTTGATTCATATTATCATTGTGATTAGCTAGAGTTTCTATAAATTTATGTTTTGTTAATGGTCCATCGATACTAATATCGTGATTACCTGCAATTGCATACCAAGGGTACATTAGCTTTGTAGTGTATCTTGTAAAAATTTCAAGCTCGCTGATTTTAGGAGTATTAATTAAGTCTCCACTGAATATAATAAAATCATATGGTCCTGAAGTATTTATTTGAAAAATTGCATCATTTAGTAAATCTCCAGATTTTTTTAAAAATTTATAGGATGTATTTTCTTCATATGATGAAAAATGAGCATCGCTAATTTGTGCGATTCTAAGATTATTATTTGCAGCAGTGCATACTTGAGAGCCAATTGCATATGCAATAATTATTGTTAATGTAAAATTAACAATTTTAGTAAAAAAACTTTCTCTCTTCTCTTTTTTATAACTACGTTTAGCCATAACTTTTTTTATCTTAAATCATTTATATACTCTAAGTCAACTTGTGTACTATTTTTTTTGGTGCTAGATTTAAGTTTAATATGAGGAGTTTATTTAGATGAAAAAAATCTTATTTATAATAGATAAAGTTGAGCTAAAATATTTTGAATTTAATAAATTGGTAACAAATTTTTGGATTATAAAAGAAATGTTGGAAAGAAATTGTGAAGTCTATATTTCAACAATTTCAAAACTTTCATTAAGAGCAGATGTTGCTTATACTAATTGCTTTAAAACTTTTTTGAGTAATGGCAATATTTTCTATAATAATATTAGCTTTGATCTTAAAATTGATGATTTTGAACTGGTAATGTTTAGACCAGATCCTCCTGTTGATATTGATTATATTAATGCAACTTATATTTTTGACTTTGTGAAGAATCCAAAGGTTATAAATTCGCCAAGAATAATAAGGGATTTTAATGAAAAATTGCATAGTGTATATTTTAAAGATTATATGACAGATAATATAGTAACGGCATCAATAGATGATATAGAGCGTTTTCTTTCTGTTCATAAAAAGATTGTATTGAAGCCACTAAATCGTTGCTTCGGTGCCGGGGTTATGTTTTTATATGAGGGAGATCCAAATACAAGGACTATAATAAATACTATGACAAATTCTAGTAATACTTTAGTCATGGTTCAAGAATTTATCCCTCAAGTAACTTCCGGAGATATGCGAGTATTGACACTAGGAGATAGAGTTTTAGATTATGCTGTAAAAAAATTGCCATCAAAAGATGATTTTAAATTTAATACGCATAGTGATGATTTTATAAAAAAAGCGGAATTAAGTTATGATGAAAAGATTAAATTTACAGATGTTGCAAAACGTCTCAATGCATTAGGAATTTCTATGGCGGGTCTTGATGTAATAGATGGAAAAATTATAGAAATAAATGTAACAAGTCCGTGTTATTTTATAAATGAAGTTAATAATTTATTTAATGTACATTTAGAAAAGGAAATTTGTGACTTTTTATTGACAGGGGCATTGTTATCAGTATAAACATGGTGTATAATTTCAATTATATAGTGTATATTTAGTTTTTATAATTAGTAGTATACTAACATTAATGTAAAGTAAATAAGAAGGATTATTATGAAAAAGAGTTTTTTAATTATTTTATCTTCTATAATAGTTATGTCTAATATAGGTGTTGCTTTTGCAAAAACAACCTCTAATAGTTCATTATCGTCAGCAATAAGAATGTACAAAGCAAAAAATTATTCTCAATGCTATATAACATTAAGCGATATTGTTAAAAAGGACCCATCCAATGCAGTTGCTTACTATTATTTAGCTATGTCTTCTGCACAAATTGGGAAAAAGGATGAAGCAATAGCCAATTACCAAAAGGTGATAGATTTATCTCCTAATGGCAAGTTAAATCTATATGCTACAAAAGGGAAGACTTGTTTAGAAACTCCTGAGAAATGTAACGAACAGGATGCAGTATCTGAGTTAGATAATTTTGTACAAAGTAAATTTGGATCTGGTTTTTCTGATAAAGCAAGAAGTGATTATGAAAAACAAAAAATAGAGAATATGATGAGAGAAATGAATAGGGATGGAGAAATTACACCGTCAAAATTTAAAGAATATAAAGATTTTTCAAGTGAAGCTCCCTCTAATGATGAAATAGTAAATGCTATAAGAGTTCTTCAAAGAGCAGGCTTATCAAGCGGAATTCCTTCTGCTGATATTGCAGGTTTGTCTTTTATGAATTCAGAGAATGATCCTTATAAAATGATGAATACTTTAATCGGTAGAGATGGTAACTTAAATCCACAGTTTATTCAATCTCTATTAACAGAGCAGATGTCAACAAGTTTTTAGGAAAAGAATAATGAAATTAAATACTTTAAGGTTTGGTGAAATTGAGATTGAAGAAAATAGAATATTTGAATTTGTAATGCCAATAATTGGCTTTAATCATTTATCAAAGTTCGTTATATTAGAGCCAAATAAAGAAGCTTTGTTTAAGTGGCTTCAATCAATAGAAGATCCAGCGCTTGCATTTCCTATAATATCTGTAGCAGCTTTGGATTATGATTATACAATTGATATTCCAGATAATGTAGTAGAAGTATTGGGGATTACTGCAGTAGAGAGTTTGTTAGTAATGAATATTACTTCGATCCCTCAAGAAGATCCTAAAGGTACTACAATTAATTTACTTGCACCGTTGATTTTCAACCTAGATAATCAAAAAGCAGGGCAGGTAGTTTTGTCAGGTTCTGGATATGATATTAGTTACCCTATGTTTAAAGAAGTATAAATTATATAGAATTAAGGATAGAAATGCTCGTAATTACTAGAAAAAATGGCCAAAAAATAATGATAAATGACAATATAGAAATCACTATTGTCGAATCCAAGAATGGAGTATGTAAAGTAGCAATTCAGGCAGATAAAGATGTAAAGATTTATCGAGAAGAAATATATTTACAGATAAAATTAGCAAACATGATTGGTAAAAATACAAATGTTTCTTCTGTTGATTCTGTATCTACTCTTATAAAAGGTGGAGCTGGTTTAAATAAAAATCCAGATTCGCTTACTAGAAGTGAAGAAGAAGTAATTGTAGAAGAAAAGTCTGAAGCTAAAAAATCAATTAGAATTAATAAAAAAAATGTGTAGTGTATATCAAGGTAATATATATTTTTTTGATACTCCAAAAGTTTCTATTTCTCCTAATTCTATTGAACTTGCTTATATAAACATATTAGAGGACAATTTAGCAGAAGCTTTTGAGCTATTTAAATTAAATGATTCTCCTAGAGCTAGTTGGGGAAAAGTTTTAGTAACAATTTTAAAAGGGTGTATGGAGCAATATCCTACTTATTTTCAAATAAGAAATTTTTATGAAATAGATTTAGATTTTTTGATAAAGAATGAAAAAATAGAATATGTTGAATCGTTACTAGGAGCTTTAGAAATATTAATAAATATAAATCATGAGGTTTATAAATATGCTGCAAGAGTGATGTATTCTAATAAGTTGTATACTATTGCTTATGATTATATGAAAAAATCTAAAGCAATAAATTATCATGATGCAGAACTACATTTTATGTTAGCTAAATATTATTTGGATAATAATAATTCAGAAGATGCTTTTTGTTCTATAAAAGAGTGTCTAAATTTAATCCCTGACTATTATCCAGCTCTCTCTTTAAAGCATGAAATTGAACAAAATTATGTTTAATAGTATAATTTTGATATGTCAGATAATAATTTTTTTAATAAAGAGGTTAGTCAGCAAGAGGAGAATTTTTTTACTCCTCATGTAGCCTATTCTTCTAACATTCTAAATGAGCCCTTAAGACGATTAAATGATTACGATTCAAATATATTAAAAGAGGATGCTTATAAAGATATTTCAGATGAAGCTTTTAAGTTAGAGTATAAAATTTCTAAATTAGAAGCTCAAATTAAGGATTTAGACAATCAAATACAAGCTGCTCGTGATATTAGAGATTTTGAATTATTAGAGACTTTATTTAGTAGAAAAAAAGTTTTCCAAGAGGATTTACAATCTTTATTAGAAATATATAATGATACAAGTCTCTCAGCTAAGATTTCCGGAGGTATCACAGGTATATTACCTAAAAAATTAAAAGATCACTTCAGTATTATAAAGAAAACTACAGATATAATTGCTGAGCGTTTGCTTTCAATGATGCCGCAAAAGTTTTCTACAAGTATGGAATTAAAAAAATCTTTGTTGAAATTAGAGAATATTAATAAAAGTGTCGATGAGCTAATGACCTTACAGACTCCATATGGAGAAGCACAAGATAAGTACGAGCAGTTGTCAAAATATATAGTTAAGGCTAATAATATACAAGCTGAAATTTCAAAACATTTGAGATAAATAATTTTTGTGCTAGACTATTTGTATTATGAAAAGAAAACCAATTATTGCAGTAGTAGGAAGACCTAATGTAGGGAAGTCAACTTTTGTAAACCGACTAGTTGGAAAACGTCAGTCTATTGTTGATGACTTGCCTGGTGTAACTCGAGATAGAATTTATTTTGATGTAGAATGGCAAAATAAACAGTTTACAGTAATAGATACGGGTGGAATTATTCCAGGTGATGAAGATGAAATTATGTTATCAATCTATGATCAAGCTAGAATTGCTTGTGATGAGGCTGATAAGATAATTTTTCTAGTAGATGGTATGGAAGGAGTCACACCTGTAGATTCTGATATTGCAAATATATTGAGACAATCTGATAAACCTATATTTTTAGCTGTAAATAAGATTGATTCTCATAATCAAATTACAATGATAAGTGATTTTTATTCTCTTGCAATTGGTGAGCCTATTGCTATATCAGCACTTCATGGTTCTGGTGGAGTAGGTGATTTATTAGAAGAGATTACAAAAGATTTTGAAATTGAGGAAGATTTAGATAAAGATGCAGCTATTAAAATTGCAATTGTTGGTCGTCCAAATGCTGGAAAATCTTCAATTGTTAATTCGTTGTTAGGAGAAAAAAGAGTAATTGTCTCTGATATTTCTGGTACAACAAGAGACAGTATAGATTCTAGGCTTTCTTTTAATGAACAGGACTTTGTAATTATTGATACTGCCGGTATAAGAAAGAAGTCAAAAGTAGATTATGGTGTAGAAAAATTTGCTGTGGACAGGGCAATTCGATCAATAAGAGAATGTGATGTTGCCTTGTTAGTAATAGATGCAACAGAAGCTATAAATGGTATTTCTGATCAGGATAAAAAAATTGCATCAATAATTACAGAATCAGGTAAGGGCATGATTATTGCAATTAATAAGTGGGATTTGGTAGAAGATAAAAAATCAAATACCATTAATAAATTTGAACAAAAAATTGCTAATGAGATTCCTTTTTTAGATTATGTGCCTAAAATTTATATAAGTGCCGTGACACATCAACGATTGAATCAAATTTTTACTAAGGCTATTGATGTGCAAGCTGAAAGAACAAAGCGAGTCTCAACAGGTCTTTTAAATAAAGTTATTAATGAGGCCTATGCACTTAATCCTCCTCAAACTATAAGAAATAAACGTTTAAAAATTATGTATTCAACTCAAGCTTCAATTGAGCCTCCAACATTTGTTTTATTCGCAAATAATGAGGAGTTATTAAAAGATCATTATAAACGTTATTTAGAAAATAAACTAAGAGAGGCTTTTGGTTTCTTTGGAACTTCTATAAGAATTTCAGTAAGAACTCGTTCTGAGAAGAAAAAATAACGAAAATCTAGTAGTGTAAAAGAAGGTTAAAAGTATTTATCTATTGAATGATAACTATGTCACCTTTTTTTACTTCTTTAGCAAGTTGTTTTATTATCTCATTGTCCATCCTCATACAGCCCAATGATGCATATTTACCGATACTAGAAGGATTATTGTTCCCATGAATAAATTCCCCAGTAGAGCTTTGTTCTCCTGTTTTTGGATTTAATTTATTAAGACAAATGATTTTCGGTCCATATGCTTTGGGGTTTCGTCTTCTTTTAGTCCTCGCAGGAGCTGTTCTATATGGATATGTTTCTATGTGAGTGACGATTCTAATGCCTTTATCAGTAGGAGTATTCTTTTTACCACTTGCAATTTTATATGCATTAGTAGCTTTTCCTTCTGAGTTATACTTGTATAAGATATTTTTGCTTAAATCTACAACAATTTTAGCTGTTTTATTTGTTCCAGCTATGTTAATTTTAGAACTAGGAGCATTTTTTAATATGAATTGATCATTAGTACCTTTAGCAGTAACAACAGAATAAGTATCCTTTGTAAGTTCATTTTGAGGATAAGCAGGTAATATTCTATTTGCAAGTGCTGTAGTTATTAGTGCAAAGCTAAATATTTTTAGAGAATTTGTAATTTTCATATTAATATTAACGTTTCTAAAAAAAATATTTGCTAGTACATTTTTATTAAAGAGCGAATTTCTTTCAGAATATTTTTAGCTTCTTTT
Source organism: Candidatus Gastranaerophilales bacterium (assembly GCA_944325535.1). Classification (GTDB taxonomy): domain Bacteria; phylum Cyanobacteriota; class Vampirovibrionia; order Gastranaerophilales; family Gastranaerophilaceae; genus CAG-196. Next base: position 2,787 of record CALVAL010000036.1, on the reverse strand, counting down.
CTTGCTTTTTCAGCACCATCTTTCAAAATATTTTGGACAACTTCAGGTTTTTCTTCGTAGTACTTTCTTTTTTCTCTAATTTCAGCCATGCGTTCGTTTATTTTAGCTCCTAGTTGGCGTTTACAATCGGCACAGCCTCTTAGTCCTTTTTCGCATTCACATCGGATTGTTTCTATTTCATTTTCGTTTCCGAAAATCTTCCAGTATTTAAAAGCAACTTCACATTCATCTGGATGTCCTGGGTCATCTTTTCTCATGCGACTTCTGTCTGTAATAGCAGACATGACTTTTTTAGCAGTGATTTCTGCTGTATCAGAAATTTTAATATCATTATTAAAAGATTTACCCATTTTATTTCCATCAAGTCCACAAATTAATGAGCAATTATTAAGTTTTGGTTGTGGCTCATTAAAGAAATTACAATTATATACATTGTTAAATCTTCTTGCGATATCTCTCGTAAGTTCTACATGGGCGACCTGATCAATACCGACAGGGACAAAATCTGCATTAAACATTAGTATATCAGCAGTCATTAAAACAGGATATCCCATTAATCCATAATTAATTTGAGAAGCCATGCCTTCTTTTGATTTAAGAATTTTTGCCATGTCTTTTAATGTTGGATCTCTTTCAACCCAATTTTGAGGTGTAATCATACTTAAGTACAGGTGTAATTCAGATATTTCGGGTATCTGTGATTGAACGTAAATGGTTGATTTTTCAGGATCCACCCCACAAGCTAACCAATCCATTGTTACATCTAAGATATCTTGTCTAAGGTTTTCCGTTTTATCATATTTAGTAGTAAGAGCATGCCAGTCTGCAACAAAAAAATAGCAATCAAAATCATTTTGTAATTTTACCCAGTTATCTATTACTCCTAGATAGTGGCCTAGATGAAGTTTCCCTGTCGGACGCATACCTGATACTATTCTTTTTTGCATAATTTAACCTTTCTTATATAATAAAACTTTTATTTCTCCAGCTTGTAAATCAGTATAAAGCTTTTTATAGCTAGTTTTTATATTATCATTTCCATAAATTGTTTCAATATTAGTATTCTTATTTATATTTGGAATTTTTAATGTAATTTTATTTTGTTGTATTTTAAAATCTAAATTTCCAATAACTAAGATATTATTGTTTTTATAAGTTCTTAAAAACGCAAATACTTTTAGATTATTAGTTTCAATTGGAATAAATTCACCTTCGGTAATAGTTTCTATATGTGCATTCCTAAATTTATTTGCATTTATAAAATTGTCTAGAATTTCATAATCTTTTCCATCTGGCTTTTTAGAAAAATTAAAAATATCTAATTTCCCACGGTGTACAAAAAATGTATCATCATCAGTTTGGGAATATGGAGCTTTTTCATTCTCCATTGGGTAAATATAGTCTTCCCCATTAAAGAAACCATCGATACAATAAGGATTAAAAGGTAAAGTAGCATTTAGCCAAGTAATTATTTTAGAAAAGTTTTTGCCATGTAATAATACTGGGCTTACTTCATCATGAGTTGTAAAGCTCATAATTACACTTTTTTTATCTTTATATGAATTTAATAATTTTAAATTAAATTTAATATGTTCGATGAAATTATTGCTATTCCAGTCTTTAAGATTGAAGAAACTTCCATAATATCCATCAAATCCAGCTTCCAAGAGCTTATTATAAGGCGTAAAAGGAGCGTATTTACTAGGAGGTTCTCTCCAAGAATCAGATGCTTCTGCTAGAAACATAAATTCAGGATCTTTACTCTTTGCATAATTAATAATTTCTACCCAGAAATTGAATGGTTTAATAGTTGCTACATCTGCTCTAATTCCATCAGCCCCAATATTAAATACAAGATCTATAAAATCTTTATGGGCTTTAATTAAATCTTGATTAAGTCTAGTATTTGAGCCTGCATTAAAAAGTCTAACATCTGTCCAGTCTGTAGGCACTACTGAACATTGTTTACTGTCCTTGATGAAAAATTCAGGGTGAGTGAGGAATAAATCATATGCACCACAACTTGGTAAATCAATAATTACCCTTATATTTCTATGATGGCATTCTTTAATAAATAGTTTTGCTTGTTCAATACCTTCTAATTCAGAGTTTTTATCAATTAGTTGTGGATTAATATTCCAAAAATCTGACATAGAATATACAGAACCTGCTGTCCCTAAAGCTTTAAGCTTTCCTGTTGGTGTGATAGGTAGAACATGCAAAGTATTAATGCCTAATGCTGCGACTTCGTCCAATCTTTCGATAGCATTAATAAAAGTTCCGCTTATTTCATCATTATCTATAAAACCATTGTTATTTAAATCTTGTGAATTGAAATTTCTAATATTTATACCACAGATATTGGCTCTATTTGATAAGAATAAAGTTTTTAAGTCGTTTGAGTAATCCGCTAAACAAATATTATTTATAGATAATAATAGTAAAATTAATAAAAGTTTCTTTTTCATATGATATTTAATCCCCATTGATATAAATTTTATCAAATAAAGTTAAAACATGCTATTATTTTTTTATGAATTATTACTATCAAAATACAAAGTTAGGGTATATTACAGTTGTTGAGAATAATGGGAAGATTGTCGGTTTGAAATTTGGCAAATTTTTATTAGGCCATGAATTTAAAAAGACAAGGTTAATAAAAGATATGTATAAACAACTTGATGAGTATTTTTATGGAGAAAGAAAATTGTTTGATATCCCTATAGAGGTTGCCGCAACAACTTTTGAGCACGCAGTTTTTAAAGCATTAACGCAAGTACCCTATGG
>CALVAL010000035.1 GCA_944325535.1 Candidatus Gastranaerophilales bacterium | reverse complement strand
TAGAAATTTGAACATGTAGCAAGAACTTAAAATTAATAATGGAAGTGAGAATATTGCAATGTATTTAATAATTTCTGATAAATCAGAGTTTAATGCTCCAAGCATTGTTAAAATTTCACTGACAAATGGCGCAAAAAGTGGTATTCCAACTGATGCTAAGACTATTAAAGTTGCAAATCCGAATAATCTTGGCATTTTAGATGCGATACCTGAAATCTTGTTGATATCTCGATTTTTGCAACGTAAAAATACTATTCCGGCTACCATAAACAAACCGCAAGTTACAAGTGCATGTGCCACCATATGGAAAACAGAAGCTGAAAGCCCTAAGGAATTATATGCACAAAGTCCGAGAAGAATTAGGCCCATATTAGAAATACTTGAGTAGGCAACGATTCTTTTTATATCATTTTGTGCATATGCAACAAATGCAGTGTAAATTATATTTATTATTGCAAAAATAGCTAAAACTGGTGCAATAATTTCGAATGAACTTGAAAGAGTCTGGTAATTAAATCTATAAATGCCATAAGCACCGGTTTTTAGTAAAATCCCTGCTAAAATCATACTAATTGGAGTTGCAGCACTTGTATGAGCATCAGGTAGCCAAGTATGAAGCGGGATTATTGGCAGCTTTACTCCAAATCCTATCAAAATACATATTGCAACCAACATTTGTATGTAACTTGGAATTGAACAGTCTGTAATATCTGCAAAATTTGCTGATAAAATTCCGTTTGCTACAAAATTATAATAATGTAGAAGCAAGATGCCTAAAAGCATAATCATGCTGCCTAGAAATGTAAATATAACAAATTTTATTCCTGCTTGTTTTGAGCCATCCTCTCCCCAGTTAGAGATAAGAAAGTAAGCAGGAATCAGCTCTAATTCCCAAAATAGGAAAAATACAAACATATCAGATGCTGTAAAAATTCCTAAAACTGATGACATTAATAAAAATAACATTGAATAATAGAACTTATGATTTTTTCTAATGTTATATTTACTAGCGATTGCAGATATTAAAAATATGAAAGATGTCAGAACGGTCAAAATCATTGAAATAGAATCTATTTTGAAAATGAATTTAATCCCTAAAGATTGCACCCAATCCAGTCCAAAGAAATGGATTTCGCTTGTATAAGGATTTGCTTGACTAAAACAAGCAAGCATTAGCAATGAGTACAAAAAATGGAATGTAAATACGCCTTTTGAAAATCGTCTGATTACAATTTCATTATTTGTAAATAATGGTGATAGTAATAAAATCGATATTACTAATGGCATAAATATTAAAAATGGTATTGATAATAGTTGTTCCATATCTCTCCTTTTTAGCTGAATTGATTTAACATAATTGTATATGCAATTATTACGCAACTGATTATTATTGTAGTCAAAATAAACGCATATGAATTATATGTCTGAATATTTCTAGTCTGGCATTTTTGGTCAAATTCTGAAATATTTTTGGATACTTCTGTAATTAATTTCACTGATCCTGACATTAAATTAGTTTCTATCCAATTTATACAAGCAACTTTTAGTTTTGCACAAGCAATTATTGGTCTGTAGTTTGTGAAAATATTTATTTCAATTAGATTCAGGAAATTTGCAAAGCTTTCATATATTTTTGTGAAAATATTATTGTATAACTTTTCTAATAACTTTGGAGTTGATTTGAATTTTAGAAGTAAGTTTTTTTGATATAAAAAATAGACTAATATCCAGCCTAAAACTGCTAGATAAAAGGGCTCTGCGAGTTTGTATTCAATTTGAGTTCTTATAAAGAAATAAAATCCTATATTTAAAATTAATAATATTGCAATTGGAGTATATTCAAAAATATTGATTTCTTTTTTTAGTCCACTATCTTTTATCATAACAAGTGAGAGTCTTATTATATAAAAGGCTGTTAAAAATGAGACTAAGCAAAAAACAATCGCTAAAATTGGTGAATTTGTTATTGTAGAATAAATAAATTCTTTAGCAACAAAACCTGAGAAAATTATTCCTGAAAGACTTAGTGCGCCGATTAAAAAGGTGATATATCCGATATAAGATTCTTTTAAGTCTAGGGAAAGGAAAAGCATTGATTTAATAAATGCGTGCGCAATTAAAAGTACGACTGCGGCTTTAATATTTAATAATCCAACTGATAAGAACATAAGTCCTAAATTGGATGATGTTGAATATGCAAGTACTTTTTTAGGATGAGTCTCTAAGGAGGCTAGGATTGAGCATAATAGTGCTGTAAATATTCCAAGAGTTAGAACTATTTTTAGTAAATTAGTTTCTAAGCTAAGAAATGGCATCATTCTAATTAATAAATAAATTCCTGCTATTACCATAGTTGCAGAATGAAGAAGTGCACTTACCGGTAATTTAGCTTCCATAGCATCTTGCAGCCAAGTATAGAAAGGGAATTGAGCAGATTTCACTGCTGCTGCTATAATGAACATTGCACAAATTATGTAATATTGCCAGGTGGATGTATAAGCATAAAGTAGCGTAGAAATTCCATTGAAGTCTTCAAAAGAAAGTGTTGAAAATGTTGAATTTTCTGAATAGCTGTACATAAAATATGAGCTTAAAATAATTCCGCCTAAAAGCAGAGTATCACCTATTCTGTTAGTCAAAAACACTCTTTTAGAAGCATCAGACTTTTCTGTTTTTTTGTATTCAAATCCTATCAATAAATATGAAATTACTCCTACTAGCTCCCAAAAAATATACATCTGAAAAAGATTAGGACTGAATAATAGTCCTGACATTGCAAAGTTGAATATATTTAGCAGTGCAAAAAATCTATAGTTTTTAGCTTCTTTTTTCATATATGGAATGGAAAAAATTTGGACACAAAAACTTACTAAAAATAGAACAAGTGCTATAATTAGTGATAATTTATCAATATGCAGGCCGCAGGTTATAGTAAAATTCTTGATTTTAATAAAATCAAATGTCTGAATTAGCGGCTCATTAATATTTTTAAGAGCTATTCCGCAAAATAGTATTCCTAAAAAAGATGATAATGCAGTTAGAGAATAAATAATTAATTTATTTACATATACAGAAAAGAATCTTCCGCATGTTATTATAAGGCAGATCCAAAACGGTAATAATATTATTAAATAAGCATTATCTATTATTAAGTTTTCCATTATTTATCCTTAAATTTTATTATAAATCACTGTATTTTTCGATATTATCGCTCTGTTTTTTGCTATACATCAGATAGAAAAGATAAAGTGCAAGTGCAAGCTCAACAGCTCCTATTCCTATGTAAAATAAAGCAAAAATATACCCATCAAAATTTATATTGTCACAATAAGTTGCAAAAGTGACAAAATTAATATTAATCCCTAAAAGCATGAATTCTATAGAAATTAAGACTTTAATCATGTTTTTTACAAACATTGAACCTAGTAGTCCGATTATAAAAAGAAGAAGTCCTATAAAAAGATAATTGTACATCATATTCCCCTCCTTTTTAGCATTGAAAAACCAGCAATTACAATAAGCAATAACAGCGAGATTAGTTCAAAAGCCCAAACATAGTTTATAAAAATTCCTTTTGCAAAAGTCCAAATTGTATCAAAAGAATTGACTTGAAGATTTCCTAAATAGTGGAAAGTACTAGGATTCATCGCAAGTGACATAAGTACGAGGTAGATAAATGCCAGTAAGAAAATTCCGCCTGATAAAATTGTAAGATATGGAGTTAGGAACTTATTTTTCCCTTCTGCTTTTTCTTTTTTACTATATGGAGAGCAGAACATAATAGAAATTCCTATTATAATTGGAACAGCAAGTCCATAAATAGCAGCTTGTATAATTGCATTATATTCAGAGCCTAATACATAAAAAAATAAAGCTCCGAAAAAGAATACTATAATTGCTGAAAGCATTGAATAAATTATATTCCTTGCAAATAATGTAACAATTGCAAATAGAATTATTAAAACTGCTGATGGATAGAATATAATCGGATTATCAATCATTACAGCCTCCCTCATATTCAAGTATCAAATCTTTTTTATTTTCTGATGCAAGTTCATATTCTTTAGTCATTTTAATCGCACCTTTCGGACAATAATAAGCACAATTTCCGCAGAAAATACATTTTTTTAAATCAATTTTATAGCAGTATACTTTTCCTGTCTCATCTTTTTTATAAGAAATTGCACCGCTAGGGCAGACTTTCAAACAAACTCCGCATCCCACACAGCCTTTGACTTCTAATTTTCCCCTAAAAGCATCATTAAGTTCTCTTTTTTTCTCAGGATACTCAAGAGTAACAGGTTTTTTGAATAAATGTTTGAATACAGTTGCTAATCCTTCAAAAGTTGATTTTATTCCTATGAACATAAGAAGCCTCCAAACTTGATTAGTACTGTGATAAAAAGATTAATGATAGATAGTGGGAGCAAAATTGCCCAAGAAAATTTTAATAAATCAAATGAAGCTAATCTTGGTAATGTAGCTCTAATCCAAATCATTATAAATATTAAAATCCCTGCTTTTAGAAATAGCCAAAAAGCTTGTTCAAAATATAAAAGAAAAGAATTACTCATAAAATATTTTCCAAATGGAGAAAGATAGCCTCCTAAAAATAGTATGGTAATAAATATAGAATTAGCAAACATCATTGCATATTCACTTAGATAAAAAATAGCAAATCTCATACCTGAGTATTCGGTATTATACCCGCAAATTAGTTCACTCTCTGCTTCAGGAAGGTCGAAAGGACAGCGGTTTAATTCTGCTAAAATACTTATAAACATAATCAAAAATCCCAAAAAACAGGGAAATAAGAACCAAGAGAATATTCCGAATTTTGACATCTGTGAAAGTGTGATTGTCGCTAAGTTCATTGAAGAAGATAGTACAACGATTGAAAGAATTACAAATGTAATAGGAAGCTCGTAGCTTAATACTTGTGCTATACAGCGCATAGCTCCAAATAGTGAATATTTATTATTACTAGCCCAGCCGGCAAGAAAAATACTAAGAACAGGAAACGCTGCCATTATTAAGTATAAAATGACATTAGTTTGCGTATTTATAAAAGTGAATTCTGCACTATATGGAATAACACCTAATGCTACAAATACAGGTACAAATGCTAAAATTGGTGCTAAGTTGAATAAAAATCTATCGACTCTTGATGGTGTGATATTCTCTTTGCATAATAATTTGAAAGCATCTGCAAGAGTCTGTAAAAGCCCCCAGTATCCGACGCGGTTAGGTCCTTTTCTTTGTGTGAAAAATCCTAAGAGTTTTCTTTCTGCTAGTACTAAGAATAAAACTACAACCAAAAGTGCGAAAGCGATTATACAAAAAGGAATTACATAAAATGTAATATCTCCAAATAGTTTTGGGATATTATGTTTTGCAAGAAATTCTATGTATAAAAAGTAAAGATAATTCATTACTTATCGACCTCCGGAAGGATTATATCTAATGAGCCAGCGATTGCAATTGCATCATTAAGATATTCTCCAACTAATAGTTTTCTTAGTAAATTTACAGAATAATAAGAACCGGTTCGCCATTTTAATCTATATGGTCTGTCTTCTCCTGTAGATTTAATATAGCAAGAAGCCAACCCACGAGGAGCTTCGATTTCTTGATAATATTCTCCTTCAGGGAGTCTTATATTAAGCGGATTTATATGCTTTTGTTCAAGCTTTTCATTCTTTTTTAAATAATCAAGAGCTTGTGAAATAATTTTTATACTCTCTTTGATTTCAAGGATTCTTGCTTTATAGCGAGACCAGGAATCTTTACCTTGAAGAATTACAGCTGCAAAATCAAAACCTTGATACAAATAATCATTTTTTCTTATATCATAATCAATTCCGCTAGCCCTTAAATTTACACCTGTTATTGAATAATTTAGTCCGATTTCAGGTTCAAGAATTCCTTTATTTACACATCTTCTTTTAAAAATCGGATTTTCTGTAATAATTCTTTCATAATCGTGAAGTTTTTCAGGTAAAATTGAAATTATTTTTTGAACATCATCAAGAAATTCAATATCTTTTCTTATTCCGCCAAATACGAAATAATTATACATCATCCTTTGACCAGTGAGTTTTTCAAAGTAACTCAAAATCATTTCTCGCTCTCTGAAAGCATAGAAAAAAGGAGATGTAGCACCTAAATCCATCAAAAAAGCACCAATCCATAGCAGGTGGGATGAAATACGATTAAGCTCTAATAGCATTGTCCTAATTGCACGCACTCTATCTGAAAGCTCAATATTTAAAGCTTTTTCTACCGTTCTGCATAATAATTCCGAATAAAAGAATCCTGCAAGGTAATCAATCCTATCAACTAATGGCAAGTATTTAATATAGCTCAATTTTTCTGCCATTTTTTCCATTCCGCGATGCAAGTAGCCAATATCAGGCTCACAAGATAAGATTTTTTCTCCATCTAATTCTAATAGAAGTCTTAAGACTCCGTGAGTAGACGGATGTTGAGGTCCTAAATTTAATTTAAGTGTTGTCGTTGTCATTCCAATTTTGCCTCATCTCATCTTGTACGTAATCTTTTCTTAGCGGATAACCTTGCCAGTTTTCCGGCATGTATAGTCTTTTTAGTTCATTATTTCCAATAAATTTTATTCCAAATAAATCATAAATTTCATTTTCATCAGCTTGCGCGGATTTAAAAATATTTACGATACTACTAGCTTCGCTATTGTTTGTAGAAAATGAAATAAATAAGTCTTCTTCATCAATTGTTGAATAAAGATGATAAATTAATTCAATTCCTAAAGATTGATTATCAACAGCAATAATTTCTTTTAAAATATCAAAAGAATAATTATTTTTAACAAAATCAATCACATCATATAGTTTTGATTGAATAATTATTTTATTCTCTTTAAGTTCGCATCCTTCAAATATGCTGAAAAACTCTTCAAAATTCATTTTGACCTCCATTTTCAGTGTGCAAATTTATAAAATGCGTCTTATGTTTTTCTAAAAATTCTTTTCTTTGAGTAATTGACTCTTTTTTGATTTTTTCTTGAAGTTTTCTTATGGCATCTAAAAGAGCTTCCGGTCTTGGAGGACACATCGGAAGATAGATATCTACCGGAATAATTTTATCGATACCATTTACTACTGAATAAGAAGTTTCTGCAAACATTCCACCACCGCAAGTGCAAGCTCCCATTGCAATTACATATTTAGGCTCAGCCATCTGCTCATATAATCTTATAAGTACCGGTGCCATTTTATAAGTAATAGTTCCTGCACAAATTAACAAGTCTGCTTGACGAGGAGAGCCACGGAAAACTTCAGAGCCAAATCTTGCGATATCATTATCTGATGCGACTGTCTGCATCATTTCTATCCCGCAGCAAGAAGTCGCAAAAGTCAGGGGCCATAAAGAATTTGCTCGACTCCAGTTTAGAATATAATCAATTGATGTAACAATAATGTTATTCATTATAGCCACCTCAACATTTTTTTATTTATAGCGAAAACTAGTCCAAATAAAAGAATTGCAACAAATACAAAAGCTTCAACTATTGCGAACCAACCAAGAGTATTTGTAAAAATTGCAAATGGATAAAGAAAGATTGTTTCAATATCAAAAATCAAAAATAGGATTGCATAATTAAAGTATTTTATATCAAAAAGAATCCTTGCATCTGAATAAGTGTCAATTCCACACTCGTATGTTGAGTCTTTTATTGCAGATTTTTTTCTATACTGACAAATAAATCCTGCAATCACCATTGCAATTGCGAAAAGTGTTGCAAGAATTATGAAAACTGCTAAGCATACAAGTTCTTTCAAATTTATCCTCTCTACTTTTGGGGGGCTTTATATAGTTTTATCCATTTACCCCTTACCTCTTATTTATTTTACCAAAAATTTCTTGATATAATAGATATTATTATGGAATATTAAGATAAAGATATGCGACAATTGATTAGACTTTTTTTAGTATTGGTATTATTAGGGATTAACTTGAGTGTTTTTGCAGAAATTCAAGGTAAAATCGACTATCAAATACCTATTGATTATTCAAAATTGGATGAAAATGAATTACAGCAAAAGGCAGATTTTTATTATGAGTTTGCAGTTAAAACCGGAGTAGTTGATGAAAATATGACTGCTGCTTTGAATTTGTATCATATACTTGCTCATAAAAATCCACAAAATATTTATAATCTTACAAAGTTAGGAACTTTATATGATTTAATCGGAAAAGATAGGACTGCAAAGTTAGCTTTTTTTGATGCAATAGGAATTAATTCAACAAAAGGAGAGCCTTATTTTAGATTAGGAGATTTTTATTATCGCAGAGGTTTGTATAAAAAAGCTCTAAAAATGTATAAAGAAGCTTATAAAAAAGAGTATTCAAATCATTATGAGACATTATATAAATTGGGTGATATTTACGAAAAGTTTGGTGATACAGAAGCTGCATTAAGATATTTAAATTTAGCAAAACAAATTAATCCAAATGAAGAATTAGAAAATAAAATATTAAGGGTAGAATATACACACAAAATTAATTCAGAATACTACTCAAACACAAGAATAAGACTACTTGAGAGATAAAAAAATAAAGTCAATACAATTTTGGCTAAATAAAACGTAAATTTTTGTTAACTTGGATTTTTAATAATAATCATGGGGAGCATGGTCGATTGTAAAAAAAAATATATAATTTTTTACTTGATAAAAAGATAAAAAAATTATACTATATACACATACCTGAAAGGAGTGATGGCTGCGAGACTTGGGGAGAGTCAAAGATAGAAAAAAGATACGAAAAAGATTTAAAAAATTACTAGAACATTTACATTAAAATTTCACAAATCAATTTAAAATCACAAATCAAACATTTACCCAAAAAAAGATTTTTTAATTTATTTTTAGGAGAGATTTGAGGAAAAACAAAATTTGGGGTAGGAGATTATTGGGTTAAAAAATGACCTTCCTTATTTTAGGAAGGTCTATTTTTATTTTGTTAGTAGAAATGTATTAAAAATCATTTTTTGAAGTTTATGTTATAATCCAACTATGGACGAAAAAGAGACTAAAAAAGTTATTGGACTTATGTCAGGTACTTCCTGTGATTCAATAGATGCAGCATTATGCGAAGTAAATCCTGATTTATCAGTAAAATTGATTCATGGAATAAATTATTCATATCCTGAGCATATTCGCTCAAAATTGTTTTCAGCCTTTCGTGGTGAAATAACAATAAAAGATTTATGTCAGCTGAATTTTGCAGTAGGGAAGTGTTTTGCTAATGCTGCTAATGTTCTTATAAGTGAATTTGGAAAACCTGATTTTATTGCAAGTCACGGCCAGACAGTTTATCATTATCCCTATGATGAAAAATTGGATGATATTTCTTTGAAAAGTACTTTGCAAATAGGGGAAAGCTCTATAATTACAAAAGAGACAGCTTGCATGACGATTTCTAACTTTCGTGAAAAAGACATTGCATATAATGGTCAAGGAGCACCTTTAGTATGTTTTGCAGACGAAAAATGGTTTAAAAATTCGCTAATTCAAAATATTGGCGGAATTTCTAATGTAACAGTTGTAAGTGATGACTGTGAGACATTTGGTTTTGATACAGGATGCGGAAATATTATGATTGATTATTGTACTCAAAAATATTTCAATCAAAAATATGATAAAAATGGTGAAATCGCTGCTTCAGGTCAAGTCTGTGAGAGCTGGCTTGATTGTCTTTTGCAGGATGAATATTATTATCTAGATCCTCCAAAAACTACTGGAAGAGAATATTTTTCATCTAAATATATTGAAAATATTTTAAAAACAGCACCAAGTGAGCCAAAGGATATAATAGCCACCCTTACTGCACTTACTGCAAAGAGTATTGCACAAGCTTATGAGAGATTTGTATATCCTCAAATTTCAAGAGTAGACAATGTTATAATCGGAGGTGGCGGAGCTTATAATAATACAATGATGAAATTTTTAAGAGCTTATATACCAAAACATATAGCAATAAAGACTCACGAGGATTTTGGTATTTCTAATAATTTTAAAGAGGCGATGGCTTTTGCACTGTTAGGATATTGTACTTATTATAATATTCCAAATAATATCCCTTCTTGTACGGGGGCTTCTAAAAGAGTGGTTTTAGGAAAAATATCCTATTAAAAAAAGTAAAAGCGATAATTAAATCGTAAATTACCGCTAAATTATGTGTGTGTATTATATATTATAGATTTCTAAATTTAAACTTATGCAATTGCACTGAACTGTTTAGCTTCAGTAGGTTGGTTTTGGTCGTTATCTCTAATCATACTGAATGTTCTGTATAATTTGTATCCGATTGCTTTTAAAGGATTAGCATCTACTGAATCAGCATTTTGTGCAAATTCTTTACTTTGTTGGAACTTAATAGAAGCATTTGGATCTCTTAACATTAATATAGCATTTTCAGATTCAACATTTCTACTAGGTTTGTTCTCTCTAAAGTTTATATTTGACATATATGAAATTTTGTTTACTAACATTTTTATCACCTCTGTGAACTTTCTGTTAATTAAGTGTTTGATTTACACTTCATTTAACAATTTCATTATGCACCATATAAAAATTTTTGTCAAGAGGGTAAAAAGAAAAATATTAAGTTTTGTAAAACGCAATAGATATAAGTGTTTTAGGGTAAAATGTACAAAATACACTTAAAAATAGACCAGTTGGCTAGTGGTTAATCGGTGTATTTTTTACACTAATTAGCATGGAAAAAATATTCTTTATAAAAAATGCTTATTATGATAATATATTTTTATTGGAGATGAGTATGCGGGGAAGTGGAGATAAAAATAAAAATAAGCTTTTTGCAGAACGTTTGATGTGGTTTCAATACGGTTTTGTAATTGCTCTGTTTTTATTCATTATTTATTTATTTTGTATTCAAGTCCTTGATGTTCGTCATTTCAGGGTAAAAGCTAAAAACCAAAGACGTGCAAGTTCTTTTGTAATGCGTGGTGATATTTATGATAGAAATGGTATAAAGCTTGCTACTGATACTGTATATTACGATATTTTTGCAAGAAAAGAAGATTTTGTTCATACTCCTGAGGAACTAGCAAAAATACTTGCTCCAATTTTAAAAATTTCTCAATTTGATTTGACCGAGAAGTTAAGACAAGATGTCTCTTTAATCTCTTTAAAAAAAAATGTAGATCGTCATACTCGTGATGAAATTGCAAAGCTTAATTTGCGAGAGATTCCGATGGATAAAAAAAGTGTTAGGACTTATCCACAGGGTACTTTGGCGGCACATGTTCTAGGGTATTATAATTTTGATGCGGATGTTTCATCAGGTGTTGAGTTAACTGCAAAGGATAAATTAGAGAGTGTCGAAAAGGCTTCTAATTATGAAATGACTCCAAAAGGAAAAGTGATTTATAATATTTCAACAGATCCAATTGCGGCTACTAAGCCTGTAAAGGGTAAAGATGTCACTTTGACCATTGATGCTGCTGTACAGCATGTTTGCGAAAAAGCTCTAATGAAAGCTATTGATAAATTCAAAGCACATCGTGGAGCAGTAATAGTTATGAATCCTAGAAATGGAGAAATTTTAGCATATGCGGTATATCCGTACTTTGATCCGAATAATTTTAAATCTGCGACGAGTTTTCAAATAAAGAATTGGACACTTACTGATATTTTCCCTCCAGGATCAACTTTTAAAACAATCACAGTAGCATCAGCAATGGAGCTTGGTAAAATAAATCGTTATACAAAGATTAATGATACCGGCAAGATAAAAGTTGGCTGGTGGACGATTAAGAATTATGATTATGCGAGACATCCAAATCCGGGGATGATTGATTTAGTATATTTATTTGAACATTCAAGTAACGTGGCATCAGTACTTGTTGCACAGATGATGAGTAAGTATGAATATTATGATATGCTTAAAAAATTCGGATTTGGCGAAAAGACAGGGATTGATTTACCAGGTGAGTCTGTCGGGCTTTTAAAACCGCCATCTCGTTGGGATACATCTGATCATGCTTCAATGGGATATGGATATGGCTCATCTGTTACCGCGATTCAAATGGTATCTGCTGTATCTGCAATTGCAAATGATGGTGTAAGAGTAACTCCTCATGTTATTAAATATACTCCAGAAGAAGAAGCTTTAAAAATCAAAAAAGTACAAGTTATGTCTCCAGAACACGCTAGAATCGTTACAGATCTTCTAACTGAGAGTATTAATAGAGGAAAGTCTCCTATTAAGTCTGACAGTTATAATATTGCTGCAAAAACTGGAACTTCAATTAAGCCTAAAGAAAACGGTAGCGGCTACACTAATAAATTATATACATCGATTGTAGGTTATATGCCATCTAGTGATCCGCAAGTTTTAATATATGTAATAGTTGACTCCGCTCAAGGTGGTGAAATTTGGGGAAATACAGTCGCGGCTCCTATTTTTAAAGAAATTTCAATGCAAATTTCACATATTTTGAATTTGCAGCCTGATAAAATATAAAGATGAAAGGATTTATTCATGAGATTAAGGACATTAATAGATAATTTAAATTATATAAGCCTTGTAAATATTGATGGTTTTGTGACAGAAATTGAAGGAATTTCATATAATTCTAAAAAAACACAGCAAAATGATCTTTTTATTTGTCTTACAGGAGAACATGTTGATGGTCATGAATATGCAGAAGAAGCTGTTGCAAATGGTGCTTGTATTTGTGTAGTAGAAAGACAACTTAATTTAGATATTCCTCAAATTGTAGTTTCTGATACCTCTGAAGTAATAGCGCAAATAGCAGATTTGTTTTATTCATCCCCTTCTCAAAAATTAAATGTCATTGGGGTTACTGGTACTAATGGTAAAACAACTGTTACACATTTGATTCAAAAATTGTTTGAGGAGAATAATCAAAAATGTGCTTTGATTGGAACTTTAGGACATAAGTTTTTTTCTAGTGATTCTTATCATGATGCTAAGCATACAACTCCTCAAGCGCCAGAATTACAAAGTATTTTATATGATATAAATGAAAAATGCATAGATAATGTTGTAATGGAAGTTTCATCTCATGCTCTTGCGCAACATCGTGTTGATTATTGTGATTTTAATGGGGCAGTATTTACTAATTTAACTCAAGATCATTTGGATTTTCATATTACAATGGATAATTATTTTAAGGCTAAAGCAATATTATTTGAAAGATTAGTAACGGGTGATTTTGCTGTAATTAATGCTGATGATTCTTATGCAACAAGATTTATGGAAGTCGTATCTCCTACTGTAAAATTAATTACATATGGTATTAATATGACGGCTGATGTTAGGGCTAAAAACGTAATATTCTCGAATAGTGGAGCGTCTTTTATTTGTGAAATTAAAGGTAAGGAATATTCTGTATCTTTGAAAATGAATGGGATGTTCTCTGTTTATAATGTTTTAGCTGCAATAGCTACTGCTTTAGCTCTTAATTTTGATATAGAAAAATCTATTAAAGTTTTAGAGAATCTTGGTGGTGTCGCAGGACGTTTTGAGATTGTTGTGCATAAGCCAACCGTTATTGTTGATTATGCTCATACTCCTGATGGGTTAGAAAACGTATTAAAAGCTGCTCGAGATATCACTCCAAGCGATGGAAAGTTGGTTTGTTTATTTGGATGTGGAGGAGATAGAGATGCTACAAAGCGTCCAAAAATGGGAAGAATAGCAGAAGAGTATGCAGATAAAGTTATTGTAACAAGTGATAATCCTCGTTCAGAAGATCCTCAACAAATTATTACTGATATTTTGGCAGGATTTAAGAGTGTTAATAATGTTATTGTAGAACCTGATAGAGAGCTTGCAATAAAAGAAGCTGCGAAAATAGCAAATCCAAATGATGTTATATTAGTAGCAGGAAAAGGCCATGAGGATTATCAAATTCTAGCAAATGAAACTATTCATTTTGATGATAGAGAAAAGGTAAGAGATATTTTTGGAGGCTAGGAATTAAATGAAAACGCCATTACTTATTGAGCAACATTTTCATGGTGCATATGGGGTTGATTTTAATAAGGCTGGAGAAAATGAAATTGTTGAGCTTTCTTTTAAGCTCAGAGAACTCGGTATTGGAGGATTTTTTCCTACTCTTGTTACTGATTCTATTGAAAATATTAAAAAGCAAGTAGGTGTTATAAAATCAGCTTCCCAAAAATGTGATGGGATTTTAGGAATACATCTTGAGGGAATTTTTATTAATCCCGAGAAAAAGGGAATTCACAACCCTGAACATTTTTTGAGTTTAACAGCGGATAATTATAGAAAAATAGAGGATGATTTTATCAAAATAGTTACTCTAGCTCCAGAATTAGACGATGGACTTATAGATTATCTACTCGAAAAAAATATAAAAATTCAAGCCGGGCATTGTATTGGGGGAGATTTATCAAAAGTGCAGGGTGCTACTCATACTTTTAATGCAATGTCAGGAATTTCTCATCGAGGAAAATCAACTGCATTATCAGCTTTAGTAGATGATAATTTGTATACTGAAATTATTGCTGATGGTGTGCATGTAAGTGATGATGCCTTGAGATTGTTTTTTAAATCAAAACCAGCTGATAGAGTTATTTTAATTAGTGATTCCCTTCCTATAACTTATAGTAATCTTCGTGAGACTATTTTTGCTGATTCAAAAATTTATTATGATGGGAATTCTGCAACATCAAAAGATGGAACTATAGCTGGTAGCACAAAGCTTCTTCCTGAAATTATTAAAATTCTTGGAAAAAAGAATATGTTCAATCCTAAGTTTATTGAAAATACTTATCATTACCATAATCTTGAGCTTAAAGGCGAAATAGAATGGGATGATGATTTTAATATTATTCAGATACTTTAATGTATGCTTTAAAAATTTTATTCGAAATTGTATCATCAAAAGCTTCTTGAATCTTATCAAGGGGGTAAATGGTTGTTAGATTTTTTAAATTAACTTTTTTTGATGTTATTAATTTGAATGAATCTTTTAAATCTTCTGGTGATGGTGAATAACTTCCTAAAACAGTCAATTCTTTATAATAAATTTCGTTATTAGGGTAGCCATTACTCAAAGGAGTGCTTGAGAATACTAAAATTTTTCCGCCTTGTCTTATTGTTGATAAAGCTACATCAATTGCTTTATCAGCTCCAGAGGTCATAAAAACAGCGTCAACACCGTATTCATTAGTCTTATCTTTTATAATGGATGAGAATTCTTCAAGATTTTTTGAATTAAAAGCGTTTATTCCCATTTGATTTGCAAGTGTAATTCTTTCAGGTATTAAATCGCATCCATAGACATTGTATCCTAAAGCTTTTAAGCCTTCGCTCATTAAAAGTCCAATTGAGCCTAAGCCAACCACAAGAACGTTATCATTTTTTAATAAATTACATCTTTTAATTGCACGAATACAGCATCCTAAAGGCTCGTAAAAAGAAATTTCTTCTTCAGTAATATTATCTGGAATAATATATGCTACGTTTTCTAAATGCTCTTCTGAAACGTAGACTAATTCGCTAAATCCTCCAGGGAAAATATTTGTTTTTTTAAAATGTTCGCACATAGATACATTACCGTGCATGCAATAATTACATTCTCCACAAGGAATATGGTGTGAGGTTACGATTTTATCACCGATTTTAAAATTAGTATTAGAGTTTATTTCAACGATTTCTGCAACGATTTCGTGACCTAAAACTGCTCCATTTTTAACTATTTTATGTTTAAATTTTACGATATCAGAACCGCAAAGCCCGCAACCTAAGACTTTTACTATTGCACCTTTTCTGTTATCAAGTTTTATATTATCAATTTCTTTAATTACAATTTTATCGTTTTCTACTTGTGCAGTTTTCATATTAACCTCTAGTATTCGTTTCTTACTCTTGCAAATTTTGTGTTTGCATAAAAATATTTTAAAATTTGATAAGCATTATAACCTCTTTTTGCAAGATTATTTGCTCCATACTGACTCATTCCGACCCCATGTCCGTTCTTTTTTATTCCATCATCAAAAGATGGTACTGATTTCAAAAACGGTAAATCCGATGACCAGACTTGTCCGCCAGTTTTAGTTTGTCCGCCTGCTGAAGCGGAGTAATAGGCTGGTACGATTTTGCCTTGACATACAAGTACAATTCCTTCAGTTTCGCTTACGGCATCATTTGTATTTTGCTTTTCAGCACTAGCTCCGCCATATGCTTGGTCTTCAGGTGTATCTTTTAAGTCATAGCCATATTTTGCTCTTTTCCCTCGATTTGCTATTGCATAGCTTCTTGCTGCAATTGCTTGAGCTTTATGAGCTTCATGCTCCCAGCCTGATGGCATTTCTGATGGAACGACACCTCTAAGATATTTTTCAAGAGGAATATCATTTATTACAGTGAGTCCCATACCGTCGTTGATGACTTTGAAATGACCTCGGTACCATTTTCTTTTTACACTAACAAATCCATTTGGCTCAGGCTTAATAACAATTTTACTTGCATTAATTTTTTTCCATTCACCATCAACTTTTATTGCGATTACCCCTCTGTAAGATTTAAATTCGTAACCTTTCATTTTTTCCATATTGAATATGAGTTTGTTAGTATCGCTATTTATAATTTGAGCAGGGGTTGAAGCCCCTATGAAAGTTTTATTAACATGAGTCTGAAGCCCTATTTTTATTGCAAAAGAAGGCTGAATAAATCCAATTAAAAAAATAAAAGTAAATAAAGCTTTCCAAATCCCCATATATAAATTATACATCAAAGAATTATTTTGGACTTTTTTGTTGTATAATCAAGAGAAAGAATTAATTTGGAGAAATATAAATGAGTAAGTATTTATTGGAAGTAGGTGTTGAAGAATTACCATATAAATTTATTCCTATGGCGATTTCTCAACTAAAGGCAGGATTTGAAAACTTTTTTAAAGATAACAATGTTAATTATACAGATATAAAAGTAATGGCAACACCAAGACGTTTGGCTGTAATTGTAGATGGCTTAGCAGCAGTTCAGCCTGATGTTGAAAAAGTTGTTAAAGGTCCGATTGCAAAAGTTGCTTTTGATGAAAATAATAATTTAACTAAAGCCGGAGAAGGTTTTGCAAATAAAAACGGTGTTAGCGTAAATGATCTTTATGTAGAAGATAATTATGTATACGCAAAAATTGTTGTAAAAGGTAAAGATACAAAAGAATTATTACAAATTAATGTTCCACAAATTTTTGCAAAACTTCAAGGCCCTCATTTTATGAGATGGGGAAATAATGATGTTAAATTCTCTCGCCCTATTCGTTGGGTTTTATCAATTCTTGATAATGAAGAAGTAAAACTTACTATTATTGATAAAGAATCTTCTAATCTGACTAATGGACATAGATTTTCTACTCAAAATATCGTAATTAATAATCCAGATGAATATGTTGCAAAACTTAGAGATGCTCATGTTATTGTAGATCCTGAGGAAAGAAAACAAAAAATTCTTGAGCTTACAAAAATTGAAGCAGATAAGTTGAATGCAGTTACAAAAATTTCTGATGATTTATTAGAAGAAGTAACTTTTATTTGTGAATATCCTGTAGCGGTTACTTGTAATTTTGATGAAGCTTATCTTACAATTCCACAAGAAGTTGCAGTAACTGTTATGGAAACTCATCAAAGATATTTTGCACTATATTCTAAAGATGGTAAATTAACTAATAAATTTGTAACAATTACAAATTATATCGGTAATGAGTTTGAAAATATAAAAGCAGGTAATTTGCGTGTAATAAAAGCTCGTTTAGATGATGCCGTATTTTTCTTTAATGAAGATACCAAAAAACCGTTAGAAGCTTATGTCGAAAATTTAAAAGGTATGACTTTCCAAAAGGGTATGGGATCAGTTTATGATAAGACTCAAAGAATTATAAAACTTTCAGAAAAAATATCATCAGCTCTTGGAGTGAATAAGCCTTCAATTAAAAGAGCTGCTGAGTTATGCAAAGCTGATTTAGCTACAAATTTAGTATTTGAATTTACTGAATTACAAGGCTTTATTGGTGCTGATTATGCAAGAGTATCAGGTGAAGAAATTGGTGTTCAAGATGGTATAAGAGAACATTATTTCCCTTTAAATGCTGATAGTGAGACTGCAAAGTCAATTGAAGGTCAAATTGTAGGTATTGCTGATAAAATTGATACTATTTCTGCGGTATTCGTAGCTGGTAAAAAACCAACAGGCTCATCTGATCCACTAGGGGTAAGACGTGCCGCTTTAGGTATCATTAAAACAATTTTAGAGCATAACTTGAAATTAGATTTATCGAAGCTCATTGAAGCTGCTTTAGAGTTATTGCCTCAAAAGGCTGATGTTAAGTCTGATATTGAAGAATTCTTTACTCAAAGATTAATAATTTTCTTGAATGAAGAATATTCTAAAAATGTACTAGAAGCATGCACAGGTGGAAATAATGGTAAAACACCATGTGCTGATTTGTGTGACTACTTAGAAAGAGTAAAAGTTGTTTCTACATTGAATGATGAAAAGCTTTTAGAAAACGCAAATCGTGTTTTAAGAATACTTAAAGAAGCGGTAAATGAAGAAGTTGATGTAACTCTGCTTAACTTACCTGCTGAAAAAGCTTTGTACGAAGCGGTTAAAGGAATTGAATTTACCGGAGATTATAATAAATATTTAGCAGATTTGATTTCAATTAATCCAACAGTTACAAAATTCTTCGATGATGTACTTGTAATGGATAAGGATGAAAAGATTAAGAATAATAGACTTGCACTATTGAACACTTTGAAAAATAAGTATATAATATTAACAGATTTCTCAAAAATGTAAAAAATTGTAACGAATTCCTGAAAAATAGTCAATTTTTACCTTGAGGAGACTTTAATAAAATACAAAGTGAAGGTAGTAATACAAAAGAGGTCGTTATGTTTAACCTAGATTTATTCAAGTCACTAAAGAAAGTATTAGATCCAAAAGCAAATCTGTTGACTTTTTCAAGTGGACAAAGAAAAGCCAACGATGATTATATAGCATCTCTGTCAAGTACGGAGTTGAAAATAAAGACTGACGAACAGAGGCTGGAAGCAATGGTCAGACAACAATTAAAAGAAGAATTTCCTAATATTGAGAAAAGCTCTTCTTATGACTTATTAGTGGATGCAGTAATCCATAATTACAAGTCAAAACAGCTTCAAGCCACCGATGATGCAGAAGTAAAATAGACATCATCACTTAAATAAACAAAACTAGCCGGTAGCGAAAGTTTCCGGTTTTTTGTTGCTTATTTTATAGTAGCGATTTATACATTTCCAGATATTTTTTAGCACTTTCTTTCCAACTAAAATCAGCTGCCATTGCGGATTTTTTCATTGCATTAAATGTATATTTATCCTTATAAACATTCATCGCAGTAAGAATAGCTTCTTTCATGTCCCAGCCGTCATATCGCCAGAATTTAAATCCGTTTGAATTATTTAAAGGATAGCCAGTAACGGTATCTTCTAGTCCGCCTGTAGCTCTTACTATTGGTAATGAGCCAAATCTCATTGCAATAAGTTGGGATAATCCACAAGGTTCAAAGCGGGAAGGCATTAAAAAGAAATCGCTTCCTGTATATATTTGATTTGCAAGATCTCCTCTATAACCAACATATGTTCTGATATTCGGAGTATTATTTGAAAGCCAGATAAACAAGTTTTCATATGCTTTATCACCTGAACCAAGGAAAATAAAATCAGCATCAATATTTCTCAAATCGTTTTCAACTTGTCGAATTAAATCCAAACCTTTTTGTTCAACAAGTCTTGAAATTAAAGCTATTAGTGGTCTTTCAGGATTATATTTAAGTCCGAAATATTCAAGAATTTTCTTTTTGTTTTCTTCTTTATTTTCTATTGAATTTATATCATAATTTTTTACAAGAGTCTTATCTGTTTTTGGATTAAATACGTCATAATCAAGACCGTTTACAATCCCAATTAACTTATCAGTTTTGCCTCTTAGGGTATAGTCCATACCTTCGCCGTATTCACCTGTTAGAATTTCACGAGCATAATTAGGGGATACCGCAATAATTTTATCTGAATAATTTATTGCCCCTTTCATCCAATTAACTTTTCCGTAATGTTCACATCCCCATTCATTAAACACGATATCTTTTCGCATATTTGCAAAATCTAAAATATCTTCAAACCAAACGCCTTGGTAAGCTAGGTTATGAATTTCAAAAACGTTTTTAGTCTTAGACCAAAATTCATCAAACTTATAATTTGCTTTAATATACAGAGGAATCATTGCTGTATGCCAATCATTAGAATGAATAATATCAGCTCTAAAATTAAGTTGTTTTGCATATTCTAAAGTTGCAAGTGAGAAGGCAATATATCTTTCATGTTCATATCTCGGATCAAACCAACGAGGGTATACTTCTTGGAAA
>CALVAL010000034.1 GCA_944325535.1 Candidatus Gastranaerophilales bacterium | reverse complement strand
TATATAAAGTATTTAACAAATAAAAAATTGCCTTTTTTTGTTTGTTTTATTAAGAAATGTAACATTGAGTTTAAAAAGTCTTGAAAAACAACACAAAACTTAATGTTTGGGAAAGGAGTGTTAGCAGTGCAAAAAACTGCGTTGATTTGTAATAATTTTTCAGGAATCAATAGAACATCTTCTTTATTTTCTTCTTCAATAATTACTGCTTCTGACATGCAGAATGTGGAATTATATTCAACGGGAGTAAATTCTGGAGTCGGTATTAGGACAACAAAGGGAAATATATCTGTATGCGATTTAATTCCTGAAGGAGAATTGATAATTAATATTTTTGAAAGTATTCAAAAAGGAAATTCTTATTTTTTTGTGCACACAGAAAATGATGATGAGGGTAAAATTTATCTTTTTAATAGAAATGCAAATTTGCTTACTCAAAAAGTGTCAGGACTTAGTGTAACAAAAAAATCTTGTGCAACAGATGCTTCTCAGGGTTGGTCTGATTTATGGGTGTTTTCAAACTCTAAGGAGATGTTGACTATTGAAATTGATAAGTATAATGAAGATAGTGAGCTAGATGAAGTTACTATGATGAATCCTATCGATATGGATGAACGTGAGGTTAAGGGGTTAGGATTAGTAATTTTTGCTGGCAGGCTTTGGGTATTTGATGGGCATATTTTATGGTATTCTCAGCAAGAAAATATTTATGATTTTGCAACATCTTCTGCAGAAATTTCTACTTCTGCAGGATATATAGAATTTGTAAAAGATATTACCGCTATTTATCCTTATTTGGGGACTTTAGCTGTATTCCATAAAAATTCATCTTGTTTAATTGCAACTGATGATGAAAACGCGACTTTTATGAAAACAAGTGAGTCTCCAGGCGGTTGTGCTGGTTATAATTCATTGGTATTTCATGGAACAGAGCTCTATTTTTATGATGATACTAAAAAAGGAGTGTTTTCTTTTAAGCAAGTCGTTAATGGCGATAAGACTTTGGGCGAAAATATTGCAATAGATATTCAAGAAGAATTGCTAGGAATAAATAAATCCCAAATAGGATATATAAAAACGTTATCTGTTGTAACTGCTGATAGGAATGAAGTTTGGATGCTTATTCCTAATGAAGAAGATGATTATGCAATTATATTAATTTATGATTATTTAAGGAAGTGTTGGGTAAAAAGGAAATCGCAAAAAATAAATTGCATTCAAGTTATAAATGGTATTTTATATTCAGCAGGGAAAAAAATTTATGAAGAGTATTCTTCTGATTCCTTTGATGGTGAATTTATAGAGGCTTTTTATAAATGTACTCCATTAAATTTTGGTTATGAAAATGCTATTAAAATATTTGCATATCCTCCAAAGGTTAGTTTGGATATGAATTATAATAATAAATTTTATGTTCAATATATAAAAAATTACGACAGTATGAGTACTAAGACAAGATATGTAGAAGCAAAAACTTTGAAAAATGTCTTGTATTATGATATAGGATTTTGGGATCATTCATATTATTCTATGGATGAAATAAATTCTATAAAAAAACTTCCAACAGCTTTTTTTCGAACACTCCAAATAATTCTTTTTACTAAAAGTAAAAATGATGATTTTTGTATTAAAAATATTGAGTTTGAAAAAATAAAAATAAAAACTGTATAAGTTTTAGAAAGGATTTTTATGGGAAAGAGTTCTCAAACAACTACTAAAGTGTATGGTAATACTACTACATCTAATCCATATGCTAGTTCAACAACAAATAATTCTGGAACGACATCTTCTTTTGTTCAAGGCTCTGCTCTTGATACTGTTTATAATTTCGTAAATAAAAATATGGATTCTTTATTAAATGAATACTTGAATCCGAGCTTGAATTCTACTACTAATCAAGCAAAATTAAATTCTTTTACAAATACATTAAATAGTGAAACACAAAAGAATTTAGAAAATAATATTATAAATCCATTATCTAATCGTAATATGATTAGATCTTCTCAAGCGACAGATTTATATAAGAATTTATCTGATACAAATACAAATACAATATCATCATATATTAATGAATTGTTGTCTGAATCCCAAGATAATACTGCTAGTATGATGAATAATTTATTAAATGCATATTTGCAAGGTTATAATGTGATTTCTGATATGCAAGAACAATCTCTTGCAACAAGTAATGGAAATGCTACAACTACTACAAGCTCTGGTTCTGCAGGAAATATAAGTAGTGGTTTAGCGTCATCTAATCAGCTTGTTAATATTTTAGGAAATCTTGCAAGTATTTTTGGAAAAAAATTATAAGGAGTTTTAATGGATAAGGATTTATTTTATAAATATATTCCTGTAATAGTCTTAGGTCTTGCAATTATTTTTCAATACAATCTTTTTGTTACCCCGGAAAAATTAGAGCAGACTCATAGAGAGATACTTTCAGAAATTTCTCAGGTATATATAACAAAATCTGAATTTGGTAATATGAAAGACCAAATAATGGATATTAACAAAAAAGTAGATAAAATATACGACACTTTAATAAATGAAAGGGGGACTTGATGGCATTAACGGAGATTGAATATGGCTCATTGGCTTCATCTAGTGTATTAAATAAAAATTTTCAATATTTAGATGATAGAATATCTTCTTTATCAGAAGTTCACGCTACGGATTTAGCAAGTATTAACTCTAATATTGTTACTATAAATAATTCTCTTTCAGATTTTAATGAAGAAACTAATTCTAGTGTAGAAGAAATCAATACAAAACTTAATGAATTTGATACAAGCTTTTCTGAAAATGGTCTATATATTACATTGTATAAAAATGGTTCCTCTTGGTATAGAGAGTATTTTTCTGATAAAGAAAAGAAAAATCGAGTATGGCTAGAACAGGGTGGCATAATAACTTCTAGTAGAGAAAATACATATGTATTAAAATTTTTGAAAAATTTTTCAAATACAAACTACTGTATTTTTAAAAATTATGGTTTTTGGAGCTCTGGTGGTGTTGCAGCATACTGGATGGGGTTTGTTTCTAAGACTGTTAGTTCCGCGCAAACTCAGAGTAATGCTGGAGTAACGGAAAATTGGTATGCTTGTGGATCTTAAGGAGGTATTTATTATGAGTTATAAATTGAATAAACCTTGTTCTGATATAGAAAGAGCTGATTTTATTGTTAAGTATAATCATCAAGCAGGGTTGCAAATTGAAGAAACTGATGATGCAATTTTTGCATTATCGGAAAATGAAATTTTAAAAGATGGTGTGCCTATAGTAAATGAAAATTATCAAAATGAATTGATTGAAAAACGAAGGGCTAATTTTGAACAAGAATTTTTTAACACTTCTTTAGGCTGGATAAGAAGAAAAGTAAACATGAAAGATGGCTCACAAAAAGATTTTCTATCGGATTTGCTTTTGCAAATAAAAGCGGGCTTGGAGTTGGGGCAGGAAGTCTCAGTAATAACATATTTACAGCCTGATTTTTCTCAAAATATTACAGAAGAATATATGGTATCAAGACAAGAAAGAAAACTTGCAAATGCGGATTTTATTCAAGAATGTTTAGTTCAAACTGTTAAAGATTTTGTTGGAGGCTAAAATGAAAGAAGAAATACAAGTATCCTCTTTTAATCAACAAGTAAAAATAAAAGTAGGTACAAAAGAATCTTCTAATAAGATAAATATAGATAAAAATTTGACAAAATATTATTCAGACTTAGCAAAAAGATGGGCGGTATCTTCTGAGTTAGTCAATAATGAGGATTATTCTTCTAAATATTATGCTCAAAATGCGAGGCTTGAAATCGAAGCTGCAACAAAAGAAATTAGGCAGGAAATAGAAGAAAATCTTTCTCTTACAAATGAACAAGTAGTTTTGGCAAAGGAGCAAGTTAATTTGGCTAATCAGGCCGTAACAAAAGCTGAAAACATTGCCAATAGCTTAGAGGAAAACTTCTGTGATATTAGTTTGTCTAATATAAACCAATCCGGCGCAGCTGTAATAAAAACATATGCTAATGATATGTGTACAAATATTTATGCAGGAATGGTTTTCCCTTTATTGTGTGAAGAAAATTATATGCCAGCAGGAGCCATAATTTGCGATGGAAGTGAATATTCTCAAGAATTGTACTCAGATTTTTATAATAATACTTTATTGCAAGGTAAAGTAAGTTTTTGTAGCTATGAGGAATATGAACAAGAATTGACAGAAAATGGTAAATGTGAAAAATTTGCTCTTGATACTGAGCAAGCTAAATTCAGAGTTCCGACAGTTAATTCAGATGATGTTTTTGACAATGAGGGTATAACATTAAAATATATTGTATTTTTAGAAGAGAAAACAAAAAAACTAGAGACTCTATTTTCCGCATTTGATAATACATTAGCTACAACATTAAAAGCTTCATTGGTAGAAAAAATTAATGTAGACCACTCTAATGATACCAAGCCTTATATTAAAGAAACTTATGTAAATGGAACAAGTTGGTATCGTATTTGGTCAGATAATTGGTGTGAGCAAGGTGGCTTATCTAGTGCAGTAAATGGAGCCAATGCTACAACTACTGTTGCGTTATTAAAACAATATAAAAATACTAGTTATTCTTGTTATGTTAGTATTTATAGAGGTGATATTGGAAGTTATAGAGACCAATTTTTGACAACTTGTTCTGTTACAACATCTAGTTTTAAGGTGTTTTCAAATTTTTCAGGTAGTGTAAAAGGAAGTGTTGATAATAGAGGGCAGTGGTATGCTTGTGGTTATATTTAGTAAGGAGATTATATGAGTATAGAGATTGATGAAAAAGGGACAATTTCTCTGTATCAAGGGGATAGTGGCGAGATCATTGTTACAGGTCTTGATAGTACAAAGTCTTTAGTTGTATATTTTGCTATTCAGAATAAGAATAGAAAATTAATTGGGGACGAATTAAAAGTTGTAGCCAGTAATAAAGATTCGATATCATTTTTTTTGACCCCAGATTATACAGATCTGTTAGAAGTGCC
Source organism: Candidatus Gastranaerophilales bacterium (assembly GCA_944325535.1). Classification (GTDB taxonomy): domain Bacteria; phylum Cyanobacteriota; class Vampirovibrionia; order Gastranaerophilales; family Gastranaerophilaceae; genus CAG-196. Next base: position 15,864 of record CALVAL010000034.1, on the reverse strand, counting down.
TATGAATAAGCCTTTTGAAATATATTATTATGGAATAAAAGTATGTGAAAATGAAACAAAATCGGAGGACACTCTATTTGTTGAAAATTCAACTTATGGAGATTTAAATCAAATAATAGTTTACCCTAAAAAGGTTGTAGGGTTATAAAAGAAAGGAATATTTGGTATGATAGAATGGTATTCTAATGAAAAAATTGGAATATTTTTCGATGATGTACCACATGTATGTATTAGATACTACATTCCTTCAATGTCTAATGAAGATAGAATATCTATCGAAAAATATCCCTTTATTAATAAAAAAAATTTAAAAGTTAGATTAGTTGATTATAAAAAAGATAAAACTTATAATTTCGAAATTCCAAAAGGTTATTGCTATGATGGCGCATCAATTCCGAGATTATTTTGGCGGATAATCGGTGCGAATACTGATAATCGATTTTTAATTCCAGCATTGATTCATGACGTTTTATGTGAGAATCACAATTATGTTGATAATGATAGGAAATTTTCTTCAGAAGCATTTGATGCATTATTAGAAGCAAGTGAAGTAAATTCTTTTAAGCGATTTTGGATGAAGCATTCTGTAAATTTTTTCCAAAGATTTTGTCATTGGGAGGAATAAAAGAAATGGTAAAGTATAAACTTTTAGACAAGCAAAAAGAGTTTATGGAAATTCCACATTCAAATTCGTTAGACATTGCTATTTATCAAGGAGGTTATGGTAGTGGAAAGACTTGGTGTGGCTCGCTTTTAGGAATATTACTTGCTAAAAAATATCCAGGATGTAGAGGGCTGGTTGGTGCAAAAGAGTATGAATTAGTTAGAAAAACAACACTAGTAGCATATTTAGATCATCTAGAAAATTTTGGGTTTATTCAGGATAAAGATTATTTTTATAATAAAGTTGATAAAATAATTAAGTTTTCTAATGGTTCTGAAATATTGTTTTCTGCTTTAGAAGATCCTGAAAAATTTAAATCATTGAATTTGCATTGGGCTGAAATAGAAGAAGCCTCTCAAATAACTGATTCTTCTTTTAAACAATTATTAGGTCGTTTAAGGAATACATATCGAGGTAAAAATTGGGTAGATTTTAGATATCGATTATTTGGACATACTAATCCACAAGCTGATAAAGGTTGGATTTGGCATCGTTTTGTAGAACGCGCAAAAGAAAATTATCGTCTGATAATTGCTCCAACTACAAATAATATATATTTACCAGAACATTTTATTGAATCAATGAAAGAGAGTTTTGATGAGGAGTATTATAGAATAAATGTGCTTGGTGAATTTGGGGATTATTCCTCAGGACTTGTAGTTAAAGGCTTTAGTGAAGAAAATAAATTGAACTTAAAATATAATCCTAATTTACCGCTTCATCTTACTTGTGATTTTAATGTTGACCCTATGTGTTGGGCATTAGCGCATAAAGATGACGAAAATGTTTATTTTTTTGATGAAATTGTAATAGAAAATACTTCAACTCAGCAATGTATAGATGAATTTATAAGAAGATATCCTAAACATAATGCTTCAATTATTGTTAATGGCGATGCTTCAGGAGATAATCGAAGTACGCAAAGTGAATATACCAATTATGCAATAATAAAAAAGGCTTTATTAAATTATGGTTATAAGAATGTAAAATTTAGATTAAGAGACTATAATCCTCCAATTTTGAGTAGAATATCAGCATTTAATGCAAGGGTTAAAAATTCTAATAATGAGCGACATTTATTTGTAGATCCTAGAAGGTGTAAGTGGATTTTATATAATATTTATAATTTGTCTTTTAAAGAGGGGACTAGTATTGTTAATGTTCCAACTCATAATCAAATAAAGGTTAATCGTGATTTTAAATTTTTAGAGCATCCTTTCGATGCAATTAGTTATCTAGTTGAATATTATTGGAAATTAAGGGCTTAGTAAAAAGAGGTCGAGACATAAATAATGTCTTGACCTCTTTTGCTAGCGATATTTTATGTTTTATTGTAAATTTTTGTAAAAAATGCTTAGAAATTGCTAAAGTTTTTTTTTTATTTTGCCGTATTAGAAGCTAAAAAGGATGTAGTTATGGCAGAAGAAAATTTTTTATCTATAAAAACTGATCTTGCAGGTATTAATACTTATTTAGAAAAGCATGGTATTAAATTATCCGAGCAAGAAAATAAACAATTAAATACAATTTTTGAAGCGTGCGATACTTATGATGATGAAAATAAAACTTCAGGTAAAGATTCTAAGCTAAATTTAGTAGAATTAGGAGAATTTTATAATAAACTTAAGGCTGAAATGCCTAAATTTCAGGAATACTTTATGGTATTAATTAATAGTCTGAAAAATAATAAGATTGAAAATAATATTAAAAATTCTAATAATACTTTTAAAACTGATGATATGGTTAAGAATGAGGCATTGAAACGCAAAAAAGAATTAAATGAGAATGATATAAAATATTGGGCAGAAAAAATAGATTCTGTTGCTAAAAAATTTAATATTCCAGAAGCTCTTTTAGTTTCTATCATTGGTCAAGAAACGAATTTTACTAAAAATATAAATTCTAGTAATGGAGCTGGACCTATGCAGGTGACTCTAATATCTGTCAAAGATTTTTTTCCAACTCCTAAAAATGATTGGAATGATATTTATAAAGAAATGGACGAAGAGCTTTTAAATGATATTTTGTATAAAAAAGATGATAATGGTAATTTTGTAAAAAATAATAAAGGAGAGTATATTCTTAAGTATTCTACTCCTAAAGAGCTAAGAGAAGCATGTTCTACTGATGATGAGTTAGGTATTAAAGTTGGACTTTTATGTTTTGAAATGAAATATGTTAAAGCAGTTGCTGAAAAAAAATTTGGAAAAGCAACATTTGCGAATGTTCCTAAAATAATAAAGGGAATTAAAGATGGTTCGATTAAACTTTCTGCGGCTGAAAATAAAGAATGTATAAAAACCGCTCTTAAAAATTACAACTCAGTATTTAAAACATATGCTAATACATTAGTGGATTCTCTTGCTATGCATGGTTTTAAATTTGAAGATTTGTATTTTATTAAAGAATAATATAATTATATATTTGATTTATTACCTCAAAAAAAGCATTTTGGTTACCGAAAAAGATGCAAAATTCCGCTTTATTATCTCCTAACATTTGCAAAGAATTAACTTCTATTGGTGGCCCCGCAGGAGTTGAACGTGCAGGATTTTGAGGGTTTGATATAACTCCGGTTGCTCTAAGAATAGGAATATATAAATTATTTTTATAAATTTCGTACTGAGTGAGTCCTTTTGTTACGATACCTATATTATTTTCTCTTTCATCAATTAAAAGTCCTCTTTGCATAGGTGCAGTATTTGTTTGTGCTTCTAGTCCTTTTTTATCAGGTAAATTTTCTCGAATATTATAATTAGGATTAAAATTTCTTTTGATTAGAGTATTCATATCTTCAGAGAAAACTTCTTTTATTTGTTGAGGGAGTGTGAATTTAACTTCCAGCAAATGATTTTTTTGAGAATTATTCCAATTAAAATCGAATTTTATGAAATTAGAATTTTTATCTAAGCTAGCAGTTGCAGAAATAATATCCCAATTTCCTTCAAAATCAATTCTTAAAGCTACTCTAAGAGGAGTATTTAGCAAAATTTTTGTTCTTAAAATCTTGAATAAATTCCCATTATCATCTTTTTTAGGCCCATTATTGTAGCTATCCCCTAAATCTATAAAATCCACAAGTGACATATTGATGCCATTTATGTAGAGCTCATTGTTTATAATTTTTAAGCTAATTTGATTATTCTCGATAGAATTTTTTGTGATTTTTAAGTCAGAATTTCCTACAATAGGTAATAAATATTCAATTTCGTTGTTTTTTAAATTTTCTATCTCAGCTAAGTATGTGTAAATATTTGTGTAATCTTCTGTAATTGGTATTCTATTAGTACTGGTAAGAAGGTTCCAATCAAAGCCTTTTCTAGAAGAAATTTTTTCGTATCCACCAAGAGCTTTTGATGATTCAAATTCTATAATTCCGGAAAAGTCTTTATCAGATAAATTTAGAATCTTTTTTTCATGGAAATTATTTTTTAGTTTTAACTCGTCAATTATTGTATTAGCGATTTGCTTGATTTTCTTATAGCGCATCAAATTCTCATTATGTACATCGTCAGTTGAGCATCCACATATACTATCATGAGCTTGATTTTTTAACAGCATTTTATATCCATACTCAAGCAGTTTGTTATACTTAATTTCTTTTTCGAATTTTACAAATCTTGAGGCTAAATCAAGTAAATATGAACATTCAATATTTTCACGTTTTAAATCTAATCTTGAAGAGTAGCAGCCTTGAAGTGTAAACGTTTTTGAGTTATCTCTTAACTCATCATTCCATATAAAACTTTTAAAATTATTTTCTACTTTTTTAAAATATTCAAATGGTGAGCTGAGTTTGATATAATATTCGTCTTTTAAAATTTCATTGATGGAATCAATTTGTTCAGAAATATCATTTTCTATTCCTAAATGATCCGCTCCAATAGGTAATAAAATGCAGTTTTTTGATTTTTCAGAAATTAAATCTAGATTCTTTTTAAGAAGTTCAGCTTTTTTTTCAATAGCAGTACTCATTGAAAAAATATCATTAAAATATCCTCTTACAAGATTTACGGTATCCATTCCACACCAAGAAAATTCTGCAGGAAAATCTCCACATCCTCTCCATACTATGCATTTATCGATTCCATAATCTCTTAAAATATCAACTACATTTTGGCTATGTCCAAAGGTATCTGGAAGATATCCTATAAAATCATTACAACCAAAGTTCTGTGCGTATTTGATTCCAAGTTCTAAATTTTTTTCAAAGCAAGTTTTATCAGTTAGAAATTCATCAATTAAACAATAAAAAGGTCCTATGAATATTTTTTTATGTTTGATAAGTGTTTCTACAAGCTCTTTTTTTTCTGGGCGTATTTCCAAGTAGTCTTCTAATGCGCTTATTTGTCCATCAAAATAAAAACAAGGAATTTTGTTTTTTGACAACATATCAAGGACATTGTCAAAAACTCTCAAAAGTCGCATTCTAAAGATTTCAAATTCTCTATACCATTCTCTATCCCAGTGCGTATGCAAATAAGCTATAACTTCTTTTCTCATGTGATTAATAATATCGCAAAAAGCTATCTATATCAAATAAAAAAACAAAATAAAGTATTAACTTTTGTAAAATTTGTGTTTAAAATTGGCAAAAAAATTTTTTACTTGGTTTACGATTGTATGACGGAATATAAATTAGCTATGTAAAAAATATATTCATAAAGGAGTACATTATCTATGAACATCAATGCAAAAGAACTTTTGTTATTTAACAAAAAAATTAGATTTGGAGAAGGAACAAATTCAGCAGTAACTAATCCTGAAGCAGCTGCAGTAAAACCTGATACATTAGGTCCTCAAACAGGCTTAAATGCTTTAATGTTTCAAGGTATGCAAAATGTGGTAAGCGATCCTCAATTATCAACAAATTTAGGTATGATGAATGAAGTTGCACCACAACAAGAACAAGTAGGAGATGCAAAGGAGTATGTTGCTCCATATAAATCAAATATTGCTTTTCAGGGGTTAAATGGAAATAAAATTAAATCAGTAGCTTTAGCTGCATTAATGGGCTTAGCTACGTTAGGAGCGACTTCTTCATTATCTTCTTGTGTTGATATATCTCAAGAAGTTACTGTCGATATGGAAGCAATTAACAAGATGTTGTCTCAAATGACAGAAATTTTGAATCAAATAAAGGATCAAAATGCTGAAACAAGTGAACAAATAAAACAAATGAATGTATATATGCTTCAATTAATCGAAGAAGTTAAAAATGGTAATTTAAGTGCAAGTGAATTTTATACAAAAATGTTTGAATATATGGTAGTAAATCAAACAAATCAAGAAATTATTATTGATCAATTAGTACAAAATGGTAAAACTCAAGAAGAAGCAAACAAGTTAATTCAACAATTGATAAATGATGTTAATAACGGTATTATATCTGCAGAAGAAGCATGGAACAAAATACAAGAGCTTCTTGGTGATATTAAAGGCTTATTATCACAAGCACTTACTGATTTTAATAAATATTATGAGCAAATGCTTGCAAAACAAGATGAATTAATTCAAACAAATAAAGATGGTTTTGAAGAATTAATTGAGACAGGAAAGATTTCAAATGATAAATTAGATAGCTTGAATGCTCAAAATGATAGTTTAATTTCTTTAAGCAATAAACAAATTGAGGCTCAAAATAGTATAAAAGAAGCTATAGAAAATGCAAATATAGATAGTAATGCAAATTTTGAAACTGTAGTTAGCACTTTGAATGCTAATAAAGATGAAATGATTCAAGTTCTATTAAAAATGGGGTATCGCCAAGAACAGATTACAAAAATGACTGCAGGACAAATTATTGCAGCTATTGATAAAAATACAGCTGCTACTGAAAAAGGTAATGCAATGCTATCTAAGATTACGAAGTATGTAGCGATTTTACCAGGCATTTATGCAAATGGTGCTATAACAAATGTTCAACTTCAAGAAATTTATAAATTATTCTCAGAAGCCGTTGCAGCAGATGGGGAATATTCAGAAGAAATGTTAGCAAAATTAGAACAAGTGATTGGTAAACTTGAATCAATCGAAGGCATTTTAAATGATATGAATGCAAAATTAACAACTATTATTAATGAATTCCAAGCATTCAGAACTGAATATACTAATGATAAAAAAGAAGAATTTAAAAAGTTAGATCAATTAATTCAAGATAATCGTTTCCAAACTGCTATTTTAAATGAGATGAAAGAAGCTCAAAAAGGAATGGCAGAAAACTTAGAAGGTTTGAAAGCTAATTCTGATACATTATTGGTAATTGCAAAAGACGATACAAGACATAAAGAATTAATCGAAGCTATTAAAAATATTCAAGCTGGAGAAGGTGGATCAACTGGAAGCATAGACTATGATAAATTAGAAGCTATGTTTGAAGCTATGGGTATCAAGATTGCAGATGCAATCAAGATGTCTTCTAGCGAATTAGAACAAGCTATTAGAGACTTCCAAAATTCTTATATTAAAAATGAAGCAGAACAAACTGAATTAATGGCTTCTATTAATAAAAAATTAGAAGATATCTCTAATTTCCAAGGTTTGAATAAAGATGACATTATTAATGCAATCAACAATGTAACAGAGGCTGTTAATAATAACTCTGAAAATATTGTAGATGAGATTAAGAATTTAGAAGCTCAAATTGAAAAATTACAAGCAACTGTAGATGCTATGTTCAAAGCATTTGGTGAATACGCAGCAAAAGTTGATCAATATTTCTCAATGTTTGATGCTAAGTTTGATGCAGTATTAAACTCTTTAGATAAGATTGATACTGATATGAATACTATAATTTCAAATCAAAATATTGCAAATAAATACTTGCAGAACTTAAATTCAAGTATTGAAGATCTAAAAACTCAAATTAATGAAATCAAAGTTATAATTGAAGGTAATGAGGGTGGTTCTGGCTCTGGTATTACGTTAGAACAACTAGAAAAATTGTTAAAAGAACGTGATGAAGCAAATTATGAAAAATATAAAGAACTACTAGAAAATCTAAATATAAAAGTTGATGTTGACACTTCTTCAATAGAAGATTTATTAAAAGAAATTGATGAAAAGATGAATCTATTGAATGAAAATAACAGATTATTAGGTGAGATTTTAGATTTCTTAAAAGGTATTGATTGGTCACATCCTGATTACAGTGCTAAGTTAGATAAAATTATCGAAATATTAGAAACTTTCGATAAAAACTGCGGAAGCTGTAACGAAGGCATCCTAGGTGACTTAGAAGATGCTCTAGGTTAATATATAGCCTTTAATAATAAAAAAACGAGGTCGATTTTAATCGACCTCGTTTAATTTTAACAACCATAGAAATTCTAATTTATTTTAATAATTCTTCTTCATTTGTATAAGTTTTGCCTGTTTTTTGTTTTAAGTTAGCTAAAGCTTCTTCTTTTGTTTTTCCTGTTGCTTTTTGTTCATCGCATCCATCTGTTGCTGTCCAATAACCAAAACCAACACTTTGGATTTTAGCTTTACCATTGCCTCTTACTGCAACTTTTTTAACTTTAGCGTTGTCAACTCTATCACAATCATCGATTTGGGCAGGAAGTTTCATTGTCTTAGGTAAATCGCCACCTTGTAATAAAGCTTTGTATGTTTCTTGGTTAAATGAGCCATCTTCATTATAGCTTAATGCTTTTTTAAGTCTTCTGATTGCACCATCTTTACCAAACATTCCATAATCTTCTTCTAGGCAAGGATAAAATGCTCTTACGATTTCTACCCAAGTGTCTCCACCTTGTCTTGTATATGTGAAGGTATTATCTTTTAATGATGCTGAACAATTTTCGTCTTGACAATCTGTTTCTGGAGTAGGTTCTACTGGTACATCATCAGGATCAGGCTTATTTGGTAATGTATCAGGTTTATTTGTATTATCTACTGCAGGAGTTTGGTATTTCATCATTCTGCATTCTTCTGGATTTAATTTTGATCCAATACCTGCCATATCTCTTAGAGCTTGTTGATAATGTACGTGCCAATCATCACCATATTGTTTGTAATATGTATCAGCTAATACTTGAATTGCTTCAACTTTTTTAGGATTAGTATATGTTTGAGCAATATATTCTTTGTATTTTTCTACATTAGTATATTTTTCATCGTTAATGTCATAATCAGAGATTGACATACAAGATTTTTCATCGATTTCTTTACCAAACGCTAGTGCCATAAGGGTATTAGTTAAAACTCCGATTCCCATGCCTAATAGAGCGTCTAAAAGTCTTGTATCTTTAAATACTTTTTGAACTATTTTAATTTCAGCTTCGTTGCCAAGTAGTTCTGTATATTCAGGTTCGTATCCTAGTTCTTTCATTGTATTTAAAACTTCTTGAGCTAATTCTTTATTGTTAAATGGTATTCTAACTGTTTGGTTAACATTTAATGTTCTGCTAACTGCTAATCCTGTAATTGCACCTGTTAATATAGAAGGAATGCCGCCTAGGCCTTCATTAATAGCTGTTTTAAAGCTTCTATCTTTTTTCTGTTCCTTAATGTTACATAGATCCATTAATTTTTTAACTTCTTTTTCTGTAAAGTCAATTCCCATTGTTGATTTTAGGTGACGTTGGATATTTGTTAATTCTGCCATTTCATGATCGCTTGAATAATTAACTTGATAGTCGATACCAACTCTAGTCATTATTTCTTTTGATAGTTGTGATAAATCATAATTTCCTTGAGAATTTTTTACATTGCCAAGATATGCTCTATTTAGTTTTTCAAATAAATCACTTCCAAGTTCTTTTCTTAAATCTTCTCTTGAAATATTTTTAAGTTCTTCTGCTCGATCTTCAATTGTATTTTTTCTTGCAAAAGCTTCTCTTTCAACTTCTAAAGACTCAATAGCGTCTTTTTGATATTTATCTCCACCTTTATTTGCAGCTTTTAATTCTTTTGCGATTTTTTTAGAAGTATTTTCTTCAGTTTTAGCAAGTCTAGAACTTACTACTGCTTCAGCATCTTCTTTTGCATAATCTTCTAGTAAAACAAATGCTTCTTTTGTATAAGATTGATTCCAAGCTTTTTTACCATCAGCTCCTTTTTCTTGTAATTGATCTTTTACAATTTCTACATATGCTTTGTAGTTATTGCCCTTTTCTTTTACAATATCAGTACCAGCCATTGTATCTTTGACTTCAACATACATAGCTTTTAAGCTTTCAAATTCTTTTCCTATTTGAGTTGCTTCTGCTTGTGTTTCTAATAATTTTAAAACATCTTGTGTAAAGTTATTCCATTTTTTTGTTGCTTTTAATTGTTTTTTTACTGTGTCATGAATTTTTTCAACATCGTCTTTTGAATTATAAGCAGGAATTGCATTAAGAATAAATTCAACATCATTTATTTGTTGTGCATATTCTGGATTTTGATATTCTGTTTTTAATTTTTTCATTAAATCTTGAGGAGCGATACCTTCTTTAATATATCCCTCAATAGATTCTTTTACTGCATTTTTATTTCTTTTAATATCTTTTTTTGATAATTCGGAAGGAGTTGTTACATTGTTATTATTTGTTGTTACATTTGATTTTTCTAAACCAAAGATTGCACTATATTCTGCTTCACTAATAGAACCAGATTTTAGTGCATTATCAGCATAACTTTGAAATACTGATACTTCATTTCCTTCAATTTTTGAATTTTTATTAGTATCTGATAAATCTCCTAGTGTTTTTAATACTCCGCTTAATTTAGTTAAATCAATTGTCATGATTATACTCCTTTTCCTCGTTTTTACTCTCGTTACATATATAAAGTTTTTTGTGCATTAAAAATTGCCATAATATTAAGAATTGTAAACGAGTTTGTAAAGAGTAAAATATTTATTCAGCTATAAACTAAAAGATATAGGGTATTGAAATAATTAAAAAAAGAATATGGCTTCATAAAAAAACACCTTTTAAAAGGTGTTTTTTTATTTTAAAAAGGTTTTGTTTGATTCAATTTAGCTCTCAATTCTCTAAATCTTGCGATATCTTCTTGAGTCTTTGGCGATTCTCTGAATAATGCTTGAGATGTCGGATGTACCATTCTAATTGAATCCATATGAATTTCTAAAAATTCGTATCTTCTTGGCGGTTGATTAGAATTTTTTGCATAAATTTCAACATTAGTGACAGCTAAGAATCTTCTATTAGCGTCGTTTAATAATTCAGTTAGCTGTCTATTTGCTGCGACAGCACTTGAGACATAAACAGTCCCTTTTATATCATCATTATCTGTTAAAATTATTACCTCAATAGGTATCATATCATTGTTAGCCATCTTTTTTCCTCTCTTAATATTAAGATTTTATAATATTTTTATTTATATGTCTAGTGTTCTTTTCTAGTGTTTTTTCTTTTTAACTCTTACGCCTTCAACTTCATAGACATCCTCAGTTACTAAAAAAGCTCGTGGATCTATTGAATGTACAAGTTCTTTTAATTTTACCATTTCAAATTTATTAACTACACAATATGTTTGAATTTTTTCTTGTCTAGAGTATCCGCCAAGAGTTTTCATATAAGTAACACTGACATCCAACTCTTTCATTATTGCATTTCCGATTTCTTTATAATATTCGGAGAAAATTCTTACGGATTTAGCTTTATCCAAGCCTTCTAGAACAGAATCAATAACTTTTGAAGCTATATAATATGTAAGTATTGAATACAATGCCCTATCCCATCCATAAAGAAATGCTGCACCCATATAGATAAAAAGATTTATAAACATTAATAGCTCACCTACTGAGACTATTTTTAGTTTTTTTGAAATGTTTATTGATAACATTTCTGTTCCATCTAAAGATGCGTTGTTTCTTAAGATTAAGCCTACTCCTAAACCTAGTATAATTCCACCAAATACGGTTGCAAGTAGTAAATCTTCTGTAGCTTGTCTTCCATGTAATATATTAGTAGCGATACCAAGCATTGCTGTTGCATAGAATGTTTGGAATACAAACTTCTTGCCAAGATTTTTTAAAGCCATTAATATAAATGGAATATTGATGCAAAAAATCAGTAAACCTAAATTCCATTTTGTAATGTATGATAGCATCATTGAAATGCCAATAACACCTCCGTCAATGATTTTATTAGGAAGCAAAAACATTTCTAGACCAACAGCAACAATAAAAGCTCCCAAGGTTAAAAATAATATTCTAAAAAAATATTCCCTTAAAATTTCTCCCTTTGTTTTTTTTATCGGCTCAGCTTTTTTTCGACTAAAAAACATTTATTCTTTACCCTTCAATATTTCAAAAATATTTTTATGTTTTATTTGAGATTCTTCATTTTGTTTGATACCTAAAATTGATTCTAAATCAGATTTTAGAGTCATCAAATCTTCGTATTTTTTTAACATTCCATCCATTGTAATTGAAACATCGCCAGTCTCTTCCGATACAACAAGACAAGCGGCATCTGATACTTCTGACACTCCAATAGCAGCTCTATGGCGAGTTCCATATTTCCAACTTAATTTAGGATCCTCTGTTAATGGTAATAGGACTCCTGCTGAATGAATTTTATTTCCAACAATTACCATCGCTCCATCATGTAGAGGTGTATTTGGATGGAAAATTGTCAAAATAAGCTCGGTAGAAATTACTGCATCTAAAGTTGTTCCAACATCAGAATATATTCCAGCATTCATTTCTTTTTGGAATACAATTAAAGCACCAGTTTTTGTTTTTGTTAAATATTTTACAGATTCAATAATCTCTTTTATTATATCTACATCAGCTTCAAGTGCTTTTCTATATGGTCCAGCAGTAAAAAAGGTTCTTCTAATAAACCCAGGCTGTCCTAAATATCCTAAAAATCTTCTAAGCTCTGGCTGGAATATTACAATTAAGCTCAGTGCAATTAATGTTACTAAAGATTTTAAAAATACTCCAAGGATTCTAAGGTCAATAAGTATTAATATTTCACTAAAAATCCAAGCAAATATAAGGAAGAAGATTCCTTTTACTAATTTTTCAGCTTGTGTATTTTTAATAAATTTTTGGTAAAACACAAATAATAGAACGACTATAAATGAAATTTCCAACACATTAACCCAATTCAAAGACCATTGAAGTGGACTCAAAAAATTTTGGATTAGTATGATTAGGGAATTTATCATTATTTTTTCAACCTACTAGGAATTACATCTTTAGATATTAAATCATCCAAAGTCTCTCTATTTACTATAATATCAGATAGAGAATTATTTACAAGTACCATTGCAGGTTTTTCTACACGATTATAATTAGATGCCATTGAATAATTATAAGCACCTGTATTATATACACAAATAATGTCACCAGGATTAAGTTTAGGGAGCTCTATTTCATTAATTAATATATCTCCACTTTCACAAAATCTACCGGCAATAGTTACCTTTTCTTTATTTTTAGAATTTACACTACTAGCTACTTCGGCACTATATTCTGCTTGATACATACTAGGTCTTGGATTATCAGCCATTCCACCATCAACGGCAACATATTTTCTGCCATTAGGAACTTGTTTAGAGCTTCCTACTGTATATAGTGTTACTCCTGCTGTAGAAATAATACTTCTACCTGGTTCAATATAAATAGTAGGAATTTCTACTGCATATTTATGCATTGCACTTGTAACTGCATCTGCAAGATCTGAAATCTTTGGTGGTTCATCCTTCGTTGTATATTTTACTCCTACTCCTCCGCCAATATTCATTTCTTTTAAATCTAAGCTGTATTTTTTATTTATTCTTGAAATTTCTTTAACTAGAATTTCTACCTCATCATAGTATGATTTAAGCTCAAAGATTTGAGAGCCTATATGTGCGTGTAAACCTCTTAGCTTAATGTTTGAATATTTATTTATAATAAGCTCAACTATTTCATCTATTTGACTCAAATCAAAGCCAAACTTGGAATCAATTTGACCAGTCTGAATATAATCATGAGTATGACATTCAATTCCAGGTGTTATTCTTAATAAAATTTCTACGGTTTTATTTTTTTGAATAGCTATTTTATTTAAAATTTCTGCTTCATAAAAATTATCAACAGAAAATCTCCCAACTCCTAAGTCTATAGCCAGTTCAATTTCTTTTTCAGATTTGTTATTGCCGTTAAATAAGACTTTTGACATATTAACACCTGATTTATATACAGTATAAATTTCACCTGCCGATACTGTATCGAAACCAAAGCCTTCTTCATCTAGAATTCTTACTAGCGCAGAAGTACATAATGCTTTTGATGCATACATCATTTTTATGTTTGAATAATCTTTAAAAGCTTCTTTATAATTTTTACAAATTTCTCTTATTGATTTTTCATCTAATACATATAATGGTGTTCCATATTTTTTAGCTAAATCAACTAAGTCACAACCTCCAAGATATAAATGATTATTTTTTTCTTCTAAAGTAACCGGCTTAATTGCTTGATTTACGCTCATAAAAAATCCTTTCTTATTTTATTTTTTAACATTTTATCAAAAACAAGAAAGGATTTCTTAATCTTATTATATTAAATTTCTTAAGCAGCCTCAGTTTGAACATATTTAGCAGATTTTGCTACAACTCCATAGCAGACCATAGTAAGTCGATTATTCAAAGCTAGCATAGTCCTAAAATTATTTGAAGAACAAGTCATCGCATCCATCATATCATCTGCTGATACTTTTGATACTAAAGCTCCTTCATCATGATTATCTACTTTTTCTTGTGCATATTTTTCTACTAATAACTTGTCAATAAAATCTCTTGCGCCAATTGCCATAATAAATTCTCCTATATAATTTTTACTAATACTCTTGAGGTAAATATAAATAAAGGTCATCTAAACTCATAAACATAATCTAAATATTAATTAAGCTTAATGAATTACTCTTTGGATCTCTTATTTATATCTTATATATATATAAAGTATTTATAGAATAAAAAATTGCCTTTTTTATTCTATTTGTTAAGATTTGTTAATTTAATTTAAAAAAAGGAGGATAAATTTTACAAAATTTTAACATTAATATCCACTATTTTCACCAATTGTATCAACAGCTTCTACTTTAATATCAGTAATCAATTCAGAATATGATATAACAACAATTGTAGGGATATGTCTTTCTAATAGTTGATATAGAGGTAATCTAATACGAGGAGAACATAAAATTACAGGCTGTTGTCCTATTGATTGATGAGCTCGCATAAGTGTCATTGCAGTAGATTCAATCAAATCTTGTACTTGCATAGGATTTAGTAAGAACATTGTTCCTAATTCTGTTCTTTGACAGCTGTCATCTAGAGTTTTTTCCCATTCAGGAGAAAGTGTTAATGCATATAAAACGTGATCCCTATCGACGTTATTTAAGCATATTTGACGTCCTAATGCAGCACGTAATCTTTCTGAAAGGATATCAGGTTCTTTTGAAAATCTTGCATAGTCGCAAAGTCTTTCGAATACGAAAATGATATCTTTTATAGAGACTTTTTCTCTGATTAAGTTTACAAAAATCTTTCTCAAATCAGATGTTGATATTATTGCAGGAACTAGGTCATTTACTAGTGTAGGGTCTTGAGAACGTACCAATTCCATTAATTTAAGAACATCTGTTTTTGTCATTACTTCATCTACGTGTTTACGTACACATTCTTGTAAGTGGGTTACAAGAACATCTGTTGCATCGACTGCGGTAACGCTCTTTGTAGCTCTTGCTTCTTCTTGTGAAATCCAATAAGCTTGAGTCTGATAAGTTGGATCAACTCCGACAATTGCATCTTCAGGTATTGTCTTTTTCACGGAATCCCATTGATCTGCGATTACCATGTATTTC
Source organism: Candidatus Gastranaerophilales bacterium (assembly GCA_944325535.1). Classification (GTDB taxonomy): domain Bacteria; phylum Cyanobacteriota; class Vampirovibrionia; order Gastranaerophilales; family Gastranaerophilaceae; genus CAG-196. The sequence continues at coordinate 387 of CALVAL010000034.1, read as the reverse complement.
CCTGGATAAACGTAGCCTGAAGCTACAACGTTATTACGGATTGATATTACATATTCATTAGCTTCTAAAGCTGAAGAATCCATAATACGTATATTTGGTAAAATATATCCTAATTCATCTGTAACTCTTTGACGAAGAGCTGCAATTTTAGCAAGTAATTGACCATCTTGGTCAGGGTCAGCAATTACAAGCAGACCAGCGCCAACTTGTAAGCTCAATACATCAACACCGAGTCTTTCATACATTTTATTAGGGTTAACAAGATCCTGCATGTTTTGTTTAACTGCATCCAATTGCCCTAATTGCTGCTGAACATCCTGATTTACAAGAACGGATAAACCTCCCAAAATTAAAACAATTGCAAATATCGTAAAAGGAAACCATGGA
>CALVAL010000033.1 GCA_944325535.1 Candidatus Gastranaerophilales bacterium | reverse complement strand
GAGAAAAATTAGCGTGTTAGTTTACCAAAAAAATCAAACCATCTGTAAATTGAAATCAAACCATGTGTTCTTTTACAGAGTTTGATGAGTATTGCAGATGATGCGGTTGTTTTAAGTTAGTAGCTTTGGGCGGATAGTAGGTAAGCTAACCATTTGCTCAAATTATTAGTCAGGTTAATTTTTTGTTAGTGAGAGCAATTTTATAAAAATAAGTTTGTAAGATTGGTAAAATTGATTATTAAACTATATTATCAATGTTTTGACAAATATTGATATTTAAATAATAATTAAAATATCATGGTAAGAAGTTTTAATATATTATCAATAAATGGAACTCTCGGGGGGGGGGTAAAACCCGCTCTATAATTGACTTTGAAGTGTTGTACATTACCCAAAACAGAATTGTCTGTTTTGGTATTTTTGTATGCAATTTTGGGAGGATAAAATGCAAATAAATGTCTGCTTTGCTTCTGATAATAATTATGTTCAATATATGGCAACATCTATTATATCAATACTTAAAAATGCAAATTCCGATGATGAATTAAATTTTTATATTTTATCTAATAATATAAAGCAAGAATATAAAGACAAAATTCTTGAACTAAAAAAAATAAAAAGATGTAAAATAACTTTTCTTGATGTTGATGAACAAGAGTTCAAAAATTGTCCGACATTTAATAATCATATTACTATCACAATGTACTATAGATATAAAATAGCCAATCTTTTACCACTAATTAATAAAATCATATACTTAGATTGCGATGTAATCGTAAAACAAAGTTTAAAAGAATTATTTTCTATAAATTTAAATAATAATATAATAGGAGCTGTTGAAGATATAGGATATACTTCATTACAAAAAAATGGTTCAAAACACTATATATTTAAAGGTTTTTATATAAATTCTGGAATTCTTTTAATAGATTTAAAGAAATGGAGAGAAAATAATATTGAACAAAATTTATTTGAATTTACACAAAATAATATTGATAAAATTTCAATAGGCGATCAGGATGTAATAAATGGAGTCTTAAAAGACAGAATATATCCTATTGACTATAAATGGAATGTACAAGATAGTTTTTACAGATATAAAAACAATGAAGTAAAACAGCATATTAATAAATTTGAAATAATTAAAGCTTCAAAAAGACCTGCAATTATACATTATACGTTTAAATATAAGCCTTGGAACTGTGTTAAAATGCCTAGAAGCTATGATTGGTGGTATTACAACAAGTATTCACCTTTTTTAGAAAAAAAATCTTTAACACAATACTATGTTCTATGGATAAAATATATATTAAAAGGTTTTTTCAGTATTAGTGATGAAAATGGGTATAAGAGATTAAGATTTTTAGGAATTAAATTAAGGCTATTTAAATTATACTATTAATACTTTGACTATATTTACTATTTTATGTATTCTTGTTATAGGTTCTTTATTGTTATTAAGGAGATATAATGAAAGTTTTAATTCTTGCAGGCGGATATGGTACAAGATTGTCAGAGGAAACAGAACTTAAGCCGAAACCAATGGTAGAAATAGGTGGAAAACCTATTTTATGGCATATTATGAAGACATATTCATACTATGGATTTAACGATTTTATTATATTAACCGGATACAAATCTCACATAATAAAAGATTATTTTGTTCATTATTATCAGCAATATTCAGATATTACTGTCGATATGTTAAATAATACTGTTGATATTCACCGTATACAAACGGAACCTTGGAAAGTTACAATGTTATATACTGGGCAAGACACTATGACAGGAGGTAGAATTAAAAAAGCTCAAAAATACATTGGAAATGAGCCTTTTATGTTAACATATGGTGATGGCGTAGCAAATGTGGATTTAAATGAATTAATAAAATCTCATAAGAATTCTGGAAAATTACTTACGATGACTGCTGTTCAACCCTCAGGTAGGTTTGGGGCATTGGTTATTAAAGAGGATAATCTAATTACTTCATTTATGGAAAAACCTAAGGGTGATGAATCTTGGATAAATGGTGGATTTTTCGTTTGTGAACCAAAAGTCTTTGATTATATTCCAGTAGGTGATGATGTTATTTTTGAAAGAGCTCCATTAGAGAATCTTGCGAAGGATAGGCAATTAAATGCATATAAGCATGATGGTTTTTGGCGTCCTATGGATACGCTAAAAGACAAAAAAGATTTAACAGAAATGTGGGTAAATAACAAAGCTCCTTGGGCAGTCTGGTTAGGAGAGAAAAATGTTTAATAATATTTATCAAAATAAAAAAATCTTCCTAACAGGACATACCGGTTTTAAAGGTTCATGGCTTGCTTTATGGCTTAAATCCCTTGGTGCAGATGTTTTAGGGTATGCGCTTGAACCAAATACAAGACCTTCTATGTTTGAAGAACTTGAAATTAGTAAAAAAATTAATTCTGTTTTCGGTAATATTTTGGATCGTGATAATCTTGAAAAAACAATGTTAGCTTTTGAGCCAGATATTGTTTTCCATTTAGCCGCTCAACCACTAGTAAGATTATCTTATAGTAAGCCGATAATGACTTATGAAACCAACGTGATCGGCACATTAAATGTTTTAGAAGCCGCAAGAAAATGCTCCTCTGTAAGGGCCTTTGTTAATGTCACTACGGATAAGTGCTATGAAAATAAAGAAATTAATAGAGGGTATCGAGAAGATGAGCCTATGGGCGGATATGATATGTATTCTTCATCAAAAGGGTGTGTAGAAATCATGTCATCCTCTTTCAGAAGATCTTTTTTGCAAGAAGAAGGTTCCTATGCTATGGCAACAGCTAGAGCAGGTAATGTTATAGGCGGCGGAGATTGGGCTTTAGATAGATTGATACCTGATTGCGTGCGTTCAATAAATAATAATATTCCAATCGAGATAAGAAATCCTATTGCTGTTAGACCATGGCAGCATGTTCTAGAACCTTTATCAGGATATTTGCTTTTAGGTGAAAAATTATTAACTGATGGCAAAAAATATGCCGATGGATTTAATTTTGGCCCTAATGAAGATAGCGTACTAACAGTTGCAGATGTTGCACAAAGAACAACTCAATTTTATGGAAAAGGAGAGGTTATTGTAGGAGAAAAAAGTCCTTTGCATGAAGCAGGTTTGTTAATGTTAAATATAGAAAAAGCAGAAAAGGTATTAGGATGGACTCCTACATATACAGCTGATGAAGCAATTAAAAATACTACTGAATGGTATAAAAGATTTTATAATAATAGTGAAGATATGTATAAATTCACTATGCAACAAATTAAAGAATATGAGGAAAGTATAAAGTGGAACAAGAATTACGTAAGAAAGTAAAAGAAGCTGTAAGAGAATATTATAAGGAAGTTTTTGATAAGCCAAGAACTTTTGAATATATACCACCATCAGGAAAGCTTTTGGGTGTTGAAGAACTTGAAAATATGATCGATGCTTCTCTTGATATGTGGCTTACTGCTGGTAGGTTTAATAAAGAGTTTGAAACTAAATTTGCAAAATATTTAGGTGTAAAATATGCGCTATCAACTAATTCGGGTTCAAGTGCTAACTTGCTTGCGTTGTCAGCATTAACTTCTCATAAATTAGGAGAAAGAGCTCTTAAAAAAGGAGATGAAGTTATTGCAGTTGCAGCAGGTTTTCCTACAACTGTAAATCCTATTATTCAGCAGGGCTTGATTCCAGTATTTATTGATTGTGAAATAGGAACATATAATATTGATGCAGATAAAATTGAAGAAGCAATAACTGAAAAAACTAAAGCAATATTTATTGCTCATACATTGGGTAATATGTTTGATTTAGATAAAATCATGTTGATAGCTAAGAAATATAATTTATGGGTAATAGAAGATACCTGTGATGCTTTAGGTGGAGAATATAAAGGTCGAAAAGCCGGCACTATAGGGGATATTGGTACTTTTAGTTTTTATCCTGCCCATCATTTAACAATGGGAGAAGGTGGTGCAGTAATTACTAATAGTCCAGAACTTTATAAAATAATTATGTCATTTAGAGATTGGGGTCGAGATTGTTGTTGTCCGCCAGGGAAAGATGGTATATGCGGTAAAAGATTCACTCAACAATTAGGGAACTTACCTTATGGATATGATCATAAATATACATATTCGCATGTCGGTTTTAACCTTAAAATTACTGATTGGCAAGCTGCATTAGGATGTTCTCAAATTGATAAATTAGATGGTTTCTTAAAAATCAGAGAAAGAAATGCTAAATATTTAACTGAAAAACTTTCTGATTTAACAGATTATATTATTCTTCCTGAAATTGAAGAAGGTTGCAAACCTTCTTGGTTTGGGTATTTAATATCTGTTAAACCAAATGAGAAATTTAATAAACAACAATTAGTTGAATATCTTGAAAAAAATGGTGTAGGAACAAGACAACTTTTTGCTGGTAATATTCTAAGGCAGCCAATGATTGTAGAAAATGATATTCAATTAAGAATTGGTAATTCTGCAATTATAAATTCAAAAGATTTAACAGAAGAAGATTACAAAAAATTACCTAATACAGAATTTATAATGAATAATACTTTTTGGGTAGGAGTATTCCCTGCATTATCAGAAAAAGAACTAGATAAAACGAGTAAAATAATTCATGAGTTTATAGAAAGTCATAAATAGAATAGATGTAAGTTTTATTAAAATATTGAACAAAAAGCTAGAAAAACATATTTTTCTAGCTTTAAATAAATTTAGAACTATTAATTCTAAAGCATAAAGTGTCTTTTATACTTAGATTTGAATATTTTTCTTAATATATGGGCAGTTTCAATAAATAAATTTCCAATTAATGGAGTAATGCATAGTTTTGTCCATAAACAACCTGCTCCTTCATCAATTGCTTTCTGTATAAATTCATTTAACGATAGAGTATAGTCTCCACCCCATTTGTATGCAATTTTTAATTGTTTGTAATTTATCAAACTAAACATAAATTTTGAATATAAGGAATCTAGCATATATTGTTTAGCGAATTTGCTGTATGCAATTATTTCATCATAATATGGTCCAGATGATGAAGTATCTTGCCCAGGATGAACTCTATATCTTAAAAGCTTTTTACTTCTAAATATTACAGCTCCATCATCATTTTTCATTGTATTTGCTACAAAAGGTTTATCTCCAATTTTACCGAATTGTTTGTAATAATTGATATCATATTGATAATCTTTCAAATTTTGTATTTTATATATAGTGCTGGAGTAACCGTATCTTTGCATTCTATACAAGTAATTTACAAATGTTTTCTTATCAGAACAATAATCAAATCTTTGCGAAGCTTTTTCCCAATTATCATTTGTCGGATTAGTCCATTCTTTATAACAACAAGATATTATGGAAGTATTTGGGTATTTATTTATTGCACCAATTGCATATTTAATATAATCAGGATGAATGATATCATCATCATGGAACATCATCACAAAATCTTTTTTAGCATGATTTACAGCTTCAATAAAATTATCTATTTGAAGTCCGTTTTCTTTTCGTTTATGGTAATAAAGGTTTGAATGTTCTTTCATCATTTCTTTAACCATTTCATCTGTACCATCTGAGCTACCATTATCCATGACAGTAATATCAATTTTACCGATAGATTGATTTAAAATGCTTATTATAGAATCTTTTAACATATCTTTTCTGTTATAAGTTAGAATAAACACTTCAATGTTGTCTTTTGTATATGAATTGCTCATAAAAAAACTCCTTAAATCTAAATAAATTATAACATAAAGGTTTAATAAATATTATTTGTGTTATAATCTTAAAGGAGTTTAAAAGGAGTTTTTAATGCGAGAAAATAGTTTTACTATATTACTTACCGGCTCTGGTGGTTTTATTGGTAAAAATTTAAAACGATATTTACAAGATAAATATCAACTATTAACTCCTAGAAGTTTTGAGTTAGATTTAACAGATAAAGATGCTGTAAGTCAATATTTTTCTAAAAATCAGATTGATTTTGTTATTCACTGTGGTTCAACTGGAGGGGCAAGAGGAATTCAGGATAAAGATACGACTATAGAGGAAAATCTTGCAATGGTTGATAATATTCTAAGTGCTAAAAAATCAGCCACTAGGCTTATTTTGTTCGGTTCGGGTGCAATGTATGGTAAGTCGAGGAATTTGCATAAAGTAAAAGAGAGCGAAATTGGAAAATTTGTACCATATGACTTGTATGGGCAGTCAAAAATGCTAATTGCTGACAAAATTAAAAATAGAGAGGATGTTCTTTGTCTGAATATTTTTGCTTGTTATGGATATGGCGAGAAAGAAAGTCGATTTCCAAGTTATGCAGTAAATCAAGCAATAAAGGGTGAAGATATTATAATTAATCAAAATGTAGTATTTGATTATCTTTTTGTAGAAGATATGGAAAGAATTATAGAATATTTTATAGAAAATATTCCTCAGGATAATATTATAAACATTACACCTGATAAGAGTATAAGCTTGCTAGAAATAGCCGAAATTGTTAATAGTTTTTCTGAAAAAAAAGTAGATATAAAAATTAAAAATCCAATACTTAATAATGAATATACAGGAGATAATTTTTTATTAAGAAAAAATTATCCAAATATAAGTTTTACAAATATAAAAGAAGGTTTAAAAAATTTATATGATTACCAAAAGACTATAATAAAGTCTAATAGCAAAGTAAGGGGAATTTTATGAATTTATTAGAAAAAAAGATGGTAGATACATTGATTGATTTAAAAGAGAATCATCACGTTTTAGGAGTAAAAGCTGAATTTGAGGCTGAAGGGACTAGAATGGAAGAAGCTCTTAGATTAAAAGAAGTAGTAACAAGAGCCGGTTTAGATTTGACTATTAAAATCGGAGGTTGTGAAGCAATTAAAGACATGTTTGATGCAAGAACAATAGGTGTAAATGCAATAGTTGCTCCTATGATAGAAACTCCTTATGCAATGAAGAAATATGTTCAAGCAACAAAATTTGTATTTCCAGACGAAGAAAGAAAAGATATAAAATTCTTAATTAATATAGAGACAATGACAGGGTTTAATAACTTAAATGATATGACAGTTTCCCCTTATTTTGAAGATTTAGCCGGTGTTGTATTAGGCCGTGTAGATATGACAGGTTCTATGGAATTAACAAGGGAAGATGTTAATTCTGATAAGATTTTTAATATTGCAAATTCTATTGCAAATACAATGTTACAAGTAAAAAAAGAATTAGTTATAGGTGGGGGAGTTTCTGCTCATTCATTACCGTTTTTTGCAAAATTACCAGGAAACTCTTTAACAAGATTTGAAACAAGAAAAATAATTTTTGATGCACAAAGTGCTATTAAATCTCCAAATGCAGATAAAGGTATATTGAAAGCAGTAGGTTTTGAACTTATGTGGTTAAGAAATAAACGAGAGTTTTATGGGATGATATTTAAAGAAGACGAACAAAGATTAATAATGCTTGAGGAACGCTACAAAAAATTAATTGAAGAGGCTGGCGGTGTTTATGCATAGAGCATTAATAACAGGTGCATCAAGAGGAATTGGCAAAGCTATAAAAAATTTATTTGAAGATAAAGGGGTTAAAGTTATAGCTCCCACACGTACTCAGATGGATTTATCTTCAAATACAAGTATAGAAGAATATTTGAAAGGAATTAAAGATATAGATATTCTTATAAATTGTGCTGGAATAAATGAATTAGCATCAATTGAAGAAATGACAGAAGAAAATCTAAAAGAGATGATACAAGTAAATTTATTATCTCAAACTATGTTAATAAAATATCTTTCAAAAGATATGATGCAAAACGGTTATGGTAGAATAGTCAATTTTGCATCAATATGGTGTGATTATTCAAAAGAAAGAAGAATTATGTATTCTATTGCAAAAGCTGGAGTTAAAGGTTTAACAACAGCTGCAGCAGTAGAGTTATCTAAATATAATATATTAGTAAATGCTGTTGCACCGGGATTTGTTAAAACAGAAATGACGACACAGAACAATACCGCTGTACAAATAAAGAATTTGGCTGATGCGCTCCCGATAAAAAGACTTGCTGAACCAAATGAGATAGCAGAATTTGTGTACTTTTTAGCTAGTGAAAAAAATTCCTTTATAACAGGACAAACAATATTCATTGACGGAGGTTTCTCATGTGTATAGAAAAATTAGTCATTAAATCAAATATTCGTAATTATGACGTTTTTTTTGAAAATGACTCAAATTTTTTATCAAACTTAGCAACAAAAGAAAATACTATATTTATAATAGATGAAAATGTTTGGAATTTACATAAAAATAGCGTATTATCCTCAATTTCCCCTGACAGATTAATAATACAGCATGTTTGTGAAGAGATAAAGAATTTAGCAACTGTGTGTGAATTATACGATAAAATAATGGCTTTTTCTCCACGTAAAAATTTAACTCTAGTTTCAATTGGAGGAGGGATTACGCAAGATATCACAGGTTTTGTAGCTTCATCATTATATAGAGGTATAAATTGGATATTTATCCCAACAACCTTACTTGCACAAGTTGATAGTTGTATTGGAGCAAAAACATCTCTTAATTATAAAAATTATAAAAATTTAGTAGGAACTTTCTATCCTCCTAGTCAAGTTCATATATATCCAGAATTTCTAAAAACATTGAGAAAAGAAGATTATTATTCTGGAGTAGGGGAAATGGCAAAACTTCATATTATGAATGGAGAAAAAGATACTCAAAAATTTATTGATTCATTAAAAGCAATTGATGAATTAAATTTTGATACTCTACTTAATAGAACAAGACATTGTTTAGAAATAAAAAAATCATATATTGAAGATGATGAATTTGATATAGGAAAAAGAAATATGCTTAATTATGGGCATTGCTTTGGACATGCGATTGAAACTTCAACTAATTTTGCTATTTCTCATGGACAAGCTGTTGTGCTAGGAATGATTTTAGCGAATAAGATAGCTTTAAGGCAAAATCTAATGTCAAAAGATATGGAAGAATATCTTTATAGCAATGTATTAGACGCTATATTAGTTGTAGATATACCAATATTTAATATAGAGAAAATCATCGAGGCAATGAAACAAGATAAGAAAAACACTGGAAATGGATTGGCATTAGTTATGCTTGAAAATGGATATCAAATGACAAAAATTACGAATTTAAATCCAGGTGAAGTAGTTGAAGTATTAGAAGAATTTAATAAAAACAATATAAATAGAATGTAAGCAATTATATTCTATTTTGTATGAAACAAAAAATAATCTATTAAAAGAGTTTATTTTATGAAAAATCTAATTAATCTTTAGTTGAGATCAAGTCTCATTTTATAGATATAAAAATTTTAGTAATAAAATATCTTTGATACTAAGTTTGTTCAGTGTTTATAAATATTTATTCGTTAAAAAGTTATTTTTAGAAGATTTTTATAGGAATATTAAATATCTACTTATAGATTTTGTATTATATTAGCAAATTTTAATGTATAATTTTTAGAAAGATAAATATTTTATCATAGTACAATTATAATTATTTTATTGGTATAGAATAGCGGATATTATATTATGGAATTAGTCAATCATTGGAATTTGAAAAAGTTTTTTTTGAAATTTTTAATTAATTTGGTGAATATAGGTTTCATGTTTAACAAGAAGTGTCGTGTGGCAATTCGAGATAAGATTTATACTAAATTTATGACTCTTTTAGTTAAAAATTTATCTTGTAGCTTGAAAGAAAAATTTCCTGAGTATTGGATATTTTTGCCACATTATGCAATAGGTGATTTAATAATATTTGCGCGTTGTATAAAAGCTTTTAAAGCTAAATTTGGAGGAAAAGTTTTAGTTATTACTCCAAATAAGTCGCGCCATGATTTTATGACTTTATTTCCGAGTATCGATAAGTCAATTATTATAGATAAAGAACTTTATAACTATGTATTATTCAATTCAGATGGCTCAACAACCTTAAAACCAAAAGGTGAGATTTATGCCTTGTTAGCAGATAATTTTAAAAGAAATAAAGATGTTTATATTAAGAACATGCAAGATGTCTATAAAGAATTTTTAAATCTTTCCAGAGAATGTTGTGATTTTGAAAATCCAAAACATTCAATCAATGATTACTCATATATAGATGAGTTGTGGTGTAAAAATCAATTATCTGATAAAACAATATTATTACTACCATTTGCTAATACATTTAATGATAAAGTTTTAACAATAGATTTTTGGAAATTATTAGCAAACAAACTAATTGATTTAGGGTATGATGTTGTATTTTCTAGTCAAGACAAGAGATTAAATAAGTACAAACAAATTTTTCTACCATTAAATAAAGTGGGAGTTTTTGCTGAAAAATGTTACGCAAGTATTAGTCTTAAATCTGGTCTTACTGATTTAATTTCTTTATATAATGCACCTAAATTGATTGCAATATATCTAAAAAAATTTTCACATAAGTCAATGAGTTCTGATTTATATATTAATACCTTAAGGAAAGTATATGATTTTAATCCCAATTTATCTATATCAGAGCAACTCTTTCAAATATATAGTTTAGAGGCAGTAACAAATTATAGAGAAGGGATAGAAATTTTTTTTAATGGGGATAGAGAAGAGTTATTGCAAAAAATATTTGAAGAAATAAATAAGGGACAAAACAAATGAAAATTATAATACAGGCTGGCGGTAAAGGTACAAGATTAGAATGGCTCACTAGAAATAAACCTAAATGTTTAGTGCCTGTAAATAATTTGCCAATTATTTTCTATGCTTTTAAAAAATTTCCTGATGCAGAATTTACAATTATTGCAGATTATAAAACTGATGTTTTGGAAAAATATCTTGCATCTTTTGCTAGTGAATATAATTATCGTGTAATTAAAGCAACTAAAAAAGGTACGATTTCAGGCATAAAAGAAGCTATATATTCTTTTGAGTCAAATGAGCCATTTATGATTATGTGGTGTGATTTGATTCTGTCAGAAGGATTTGCTATTCCAAAAGATTTTAATGGAGAAGTAAAGGGTAATTATATAGGAATTTCTAAAGATTTTGAATGCAGATGGTCTTATATAGATGGTAAGTTTGTTAAGGAACCTTCTAAAGAAAATGGAGTGGCAGGTTTATTTATTTTTGAAAATAAATCATATTTAGAAAATATTATAGAAGAAGGAGCGTTTGTAGGTTGGTTAAGTGCTAAAAATATAAATTTCAATCGACTTAATTTATATGGTTCAAAAGAAATAGGAACGTTGCTTTCTTATTCTGATAATAATGATTTAGCCCCTCGTTGTAGACCATTTAATTCTATTGAATTTGATGGTGATGTTATTATAAAACGTGGAATTAATGAACAAGGTAGAAAAATTGCAGTTGATGAAATTAATTGGTACAAACATGTTAAAGAACTAGATTATGAATATATTCCTGAAATATATGAATACGAGCCTTTAAAAATGAAAAAAGTTCAAGGTAAAAATATTTATGAATATGATTGTTTGACAAAAAGCCAGAAGGAGGATCTCTTAAAAAATATTATAGAGGCTTTAGATAAATTGCACAATCTTTTACCAGTAATACCAGCTAAAGAAGATGATTGTATTGAAACTTATATTAATAAAACATTTGATAGATTATCAAAAATTGAGAACCTAGTTCCATTTGCTAATAAAGAATTTATTAAAATAAATGGCCAGTACTATAAGAATATCTTTTTTGAAAAAGAAAAATTTACGGAATTTTTAAAAAGAATCTTCCCTAGTAAATTTAGATTGATACATGGTGATTGTACTTTTTCTAATTTAATGTTTGATACTTTTAATATGAGAACTGTTCTTATTGATCCAAGGGGATATTTTGGTAAAACTAAATTATATGGTGATGTTGATTATGATTGGGCAAAATTATATTATTCAATAAAAGGTAATTATGATCAATTTAATAGAAAAAAATTTACTTTGGATATAAAAGAAAATGAAGTAGAGCTTGCTATCAAGCCAAATAATTGGGAAGATATGGAAGAGTTTTTCTTTGATAATGTTCCTTGTGTAAATAAAAATAAAATTAAGGCTTTGCATGCTGTAATCTGGCTCAGCTTGACGACTTATGCTTGGGAGGATTATGATTCAATTTGCGGCGCTTTTTATAACGGAATTATTCAAGCAGGGGAGATAATTTAATGTTAGAATTATCAACTTTAGCCAAGACTTGGATTCTTGATGTTGACGGAACTATAGTAAAACATAACGGTTATAAAATTGATGGGCATGATACATTATTACCTGGTGTAAAAAAAATTTTTGAGAAAATACAATCTGAAGATAAAATTGTGCTGTTAACTGCCAGAAAAGGTGAGTATCTTGAAGATTTGAAAAAATTTTTACAAAAAAACGGACTTCGTTATGATTATATTTTGACAGATATGCCAATGGGAGAGAGAATTCTAATTAATGATGATAAGCCTTCCGGTCTAAAATGTGCTTATGCAATTTGTAAAGAGCGCGATAGTGAGTTGAGATTGGATTTTAAATTAAGTGATGATATATAAAATTATAAAGAGAATATTACAGTAATAAAATTAGATTAATAATGTCGATGAAATATAAGAATATAGAGGAATAAAAAATGGCAAAAATTAAATTATCAGATTACATCGCAAAAAGATTAAAAGAAAAGGGAGTTGAACATTTCTTTATGGTATCAGGAGGGGGAGCAATGCACCTTAATGATAGTTTAGGAAGAGCTATTCCATATACTGCAAATCATCATGAGCAAGCTTGTGCTATTGCTGCTGAAGGTTATGCAAGAGTTAATGAAAAACTTGCAGTTGTTAATGTTACAACTGGTCCTGGTGGATTAAATTGTTTAAATGGTGTTTTTGGTCAATGGACTGATTCGGTTCCTGTTTTGTATATTTCTGGACAAGTTAAATACTCAACTACAATGGCAAGTTGCAAAGAAATTCCTCTTAGACAATTAGGTGATCAAGAAGTTGATATTATTTCAGTAGTTAAGCCGTTAACTAAATATGCGAAAATGGTTACAGATCCTAATGAAATTAAATATTATATTGATAAAGCTATTTATGAAGCAACAACAGGAAGATTTGGGCCTGTTTGGTTAGATATCCCTATGAATGTTCAAGCTGCAATAATTGAAGAAGATGAGCTTATTGAATTTATTCCTGAGGAGGAAATTAAATATGATTTAAAAATTAATCAAGTTATTGAAAAAATCAATAATGCCAAAAGACCTCTTATTATAGCAGGACATGGTATAAGATTAGCTAGTCAAATCGATAATTTCAAAACTCTAATTGAAAAAGTTGATATTCCTGTTGTAACAACTTTCAATGGATTTGATTTATTAGAAGACAGTAATAAAAATTACGTAGGAAGAATTGGGTCAATAGGACAAAGAGCAGGAAATTTTGCATTGCAAAATGCTGATTTAGTTCTTTGTTTAGGTACAAGAAATAACATAAGACAAGCAAGTTATAATTATGAAAACTATGCTAAAAATGCTTATAAAATGATTGTTGATATAGATAATGCTGAATTAGAAAAGCCAACAATTAAACCAGATTTAGCGATCAATGCTGATTTAAAAGTATTTATACCAGAATTGTTAGAGAAAATAAATAATATAAAAACAGAAAATAAGGATTGGAATAAGTTCTGTCAAAATTTAAAAGAAAAATATTGTTTTGCAAATCACCCTGAACAAGTACAAAAACAAGATGTGATTGATCCTTATTATTTCACAAATACTCTTACTACATGTTTATCAGAAAATGACATCTTAATAATGGCAAATGGTTCAGCTTGTGTATGTACCTTCCAAAATGCCGTTGTTAAAAAAGGACAACGATATATTTTGAATTCCGGAAATGCATCAATGGGATTTGCTCTTCCAGCGGCTATTGGAGCATATTACCAATCTAATAATAGAAATGTCATATGCCTAGAAGGTGATGGTTCTATAATGATGAATTTGCAAGAATTACAAACAATGAAATATGGTAATTTACCAATCAAATTATTTGTAATAAATAATAACGGGTATTCATCAATAAGACAAACCCAAAGAAATTTCTTTAATGGACACATGACAGGTTCTGGAACAGATAGTGGAGTGAGTGTTCCTGATTTTGTAGAAATCGGCAAAGCATTTGGATTCAAAACAAAAAGAATAGAAAATCCTAAAACTATGGAACAAGATATAAAAGATGTTTTAAATAGTTCTGATGCTATTATTTGTGAAGTAATGGTAGAAAAAGAATATGGTTTTGCACCAAAACTATCAGCCAGAAAATTAGATGATGGTACAATGGTTTCCCCAAGTTTGGAAGATATGTATCCGTTCTTGGATAGAAAAGAGTTTGAGGAGAATATAAGGGGTTAAATGCGTGTTAAAAAAAATTAAACAAACATCATTATATTTGAAATATAGACATATGAGAAAAAATCTTTCTGAATTTTTAAATTTTGTATTTAATTTTATAGAATATAAAGAGAAATGGATTGATGATGCTAGGTATTTGGAAAATATAAAATATGAAATTTATGATGGCATAAAAAACAATAAAATGCAGTTAGAAATTCCACAGATTATGTCTGTAGAAGAAACTCTTAATGAAATTATTAAAAATAAAAAATCTGTTTGCAGATATGGTGATGGCGAGTTTGCATTATTAACAGGAGTAAATTTTAATCCAAAAACATATTTTAATATGCAGCCAAATCAATTATTGATAAAAAGATTGCAAGAAATATTAGTTAGTAATGATGAAAGAATTATAGTTTGTATTGCTGATATTTTTGGGAATTTAGATAAATATCCTGATAAAATTAGAAAGATTGCGAGACAACATATAACAAGCTTTAGAGAGCCTTTAAAGAACTATATTGATTATGATAAACAATATGGTAATCCTCTAATAACTAGATTCCATAGTTGTTATGCAAAATTTTCACTTTCTGAAAAATATTTTAATATTTGGAAAGAAATATGGAAAGATAAGGATATTTGTATTATTGAAGGTGAAGGTACTCAATTAGGTGTCGGGAATGACTTATTTAAAAACGTAAAAAATATAGAACGAATTATTTGTCCTGCAGAAAATTCTTTTGCAAAATATGAAGAAATCTTAGAAGAAGCAAAAAAACAAAGTAAAGATAAATTAATATTGATAGCTTTAGGAATGACTGCAACAGTACTTGCATATGATTTAGCGAAAATTGGATACTGGGCAATAGATATAGGACATATAGATATAGAATATGAGGCTTTTATTAATAAGTCAGAGCAGTTAATTCCTGTAGAAGGAAAGTATGCAAATGATTTAGGAATACAAAGCTATTCTATTTCAAAAGATAAAGAATATTTACAGCAAATAATAGCAAAAATTTAAGGATTTATAATATTTTATATAAAATAATTTAACTTGAATTTTTAGATAGATGATAAAGGTGTAAAAATGATAAATTTAAATAATAGTAAAAATTGTTATGGATGTAGTGCTTGTGAACAAATTTGTCCTCAAGAAGCAATTTCTATGCAAGAAAATGAAGAAGGGTTTTTATATCCAATTATAGATGAAAAAAAATGCATTAATTGTGGTTTATGCCAAAAAGTTTGTCCTGAAATTAATATAAATTTTAACGTTAAAAAACAACAATATTATATTGGTTATAATAGTAATAATAAGGATTGTTATGAATCCTCATCTGGAGGAATATTTACTTTATTAGCTAAGGAAATTTTACAAAAAAATGGATATGTAGCTGGGGCTATGTTTGATGAAAATGCAACATTAAAGCACGTATTAATTGATAATGAAAAAGATTTAAATAAATTAAAGGGGTCAAAATATTTACAAAGTGATCTTAACAATACTTTTGTTCAAATACAAGAAAAATTAAAACAAAATAAGTATGTTTTATTTTGTGGAACTCCATGCCAGTGTGCAGGATTAAAAAACTTTTTACAAAGAGATTATGAAAATTTATATTTAGTTGATTTTGTATGTCATGGTGTGCCTTCTCAAAAAATATTTAAAGAATATCTGATAGAAAGATTTGGGAACAATAAAAAGTATTCATATATAAATTTTAGAGATAAAAGAAATAGTTATTATTTCCCCAAATTGATTATAAAAGATGAAAATAATAAAGAAGTATTAAATGGAAGTTTTATTGATTCTTTATATTTAAGAGGTTTTAGTGAAAATTTATATTTAAGACAAAGTTGTTCTAATTGTCAATTTGCTCAAGCAAATCGAATTTCAGATATAACATTGTCAGATTTTTGGAACGTAAGATATTATTTACCAAATTTTAACTATGAAAAAGGGTTTTCTTCATTTATTATAAGTAGTAAAAAAGGAGTAGATTTAATAGAAAATTTAAAAAATAAAATCTCCCATCTTGAAAAAGTTAATTTTAAAATTATTAGTCAACCATGTTTAAAAAAGCCATCAGAAATACATAAAAATAGGAACTTATTTTTTAAACTTAAACATATGAAGTTTTCTAAAAAAGTAGAAACATGTCTAGGAATTAAAAACGTTGGAATAATTAACTTTCAAGATGAAAATGCAAATTATGGAGCATTATTTGTAGCATATTCGATGAAAAAAATTGTAGAGAAATTAGGGTATAATGCTTTTAACATTAATTTTATTAGAACTTCACAAACAGAAACAAATAAGCCTTTCGATGATTTTCGTCGAAAGTACTTAAATTTAACAAAACCTTGTCATAATATAAAAGATCTACAGGATCTACAAGCAGATTTTAATATATTTATTTCTGGTGGAGATCAAGTATTTAAAGATTTTAGCCTGATTTATAGTTTGTCTTGGGTTGAAGGTTATAAAAAAATAATATCATATGCTGCAAGCTTAGGAGCTAATAATTTTTCATATTATACAAATAACAGAGCTAAAATAGCAAAATTATTAACGAGATTTGACAATGTTGCGGTAAGAGAAGATTCTGCATCATTGATTTTGAATAATTTAGGAATTTCATCAAAATCTGTAATTGATTCTGTATTTTTATTAGAAAAGGAAGAATATAATAAAATAATTTTAGATGATACTGATATAAAAATTTTTGATAAAAAATATATTGCTTGTGCTTTATGGAATTTTGATGAAATAAAAGAAACAAACTTTTATAAAAGAATGAAAAATAAATATACATTTATTAATATTTTAGAAAATGAAAATAAAGAGTATAATTCATTTGGACAGTATTTAAATTTAATAAAAAATGCAGAATATGTAATATCAAATTCATATCATGCAGTAGTTTTTTCTATAATTTATCAAAAAAAATTTCTAGCTGTACGATTAAACGATATGAGGGATGATAGATTAATTACATTATTTACAAAATTACAAATCAATCAAGAACGATTAGTATATAGTGTAGATGATATAGATTATGAACTTATAAGACAAAAAATTGATTATAAATTAGTAAAAGAAAACCTTTTAAATGAACAAGAATATGCTTTTAAATATCTAAAAGAAGCTTTAGAATCTTCTTCTAAATTTAAATACCCTTGTTTATTAAATAAAGTAAAAGTTAAATTTTTTAAATTATTTACACTTTTTGAAATAATAGATTCTTTAAATAAAAAAGAAGTTTATTTATTAAAAAAAATACTTATTTTAAAAATAAAAAATAATAAAGCATATTTGTTAGGATTTTTACCTATTTTTAATATAAAATAAATAGTTAAAAATAATGATTAAAATTATATAGTAATGATATAACCCAGATGTGCAGATTTAGTTTAGAAGACAATAACTTAGGAGATATTAAGAGTTTGCATTTTAATGGGGAAATTTTAATCCTAGAATTTATTTTAATATCCAGCCAATTTTATTACTGATAAATAGATTATAATAGTTTTTAGAAGTGTTATAAAATAAAGTTAAGATAATTTATATTAATAGTTTTAGTAATTACTGTAAAAGTTTAGTGAAAATTAGAGATTTACAATAGTTAGATATTGAATATATTGGTTTAGAAAGGTAAAATATACTTATAAATTTTAAAATGAAACTATAATTGTTCTAATAAACAAAACAAAGCTCATAGAAATTGGAACTAATTATTAATTGATGTAAATTGAGAACGGTCAATATAAAACTCTTTATGAAATGCAGTTTAAAAAACAAAAAATTCCTGTATAATATTAATTGAGCTTTAATTATTTTATAAGGAATTTGTTTGATGAAAATGCAAAACGAGATTAAGGAATCTATTTCTCAAATAAGATTTTATGTAGAGAAAATGGATCAATGTAGTGAGATTATAGAAAAAATCGCAGAAGAAATTATAAAAGCCCTTGAGAAAGGGAATAAAATAATTTTTTGCGGTAATGGAGGCTCTGCTGCTATTTCTCAGCATCTTTCAGCTGAACTTATGGGAAAATACAAGCTCAATCGATCTCCTATGGCAGCAATTAGTCTTACGACCGATACCTCTGCAATCACTGCAATAGCAAATGATTATGGATTTGAATACACGTTTTCTCGTCAGCTCTTAGGAATTGGAAAGTCTGGGGATGTAATTATTGGAATTTCCGGATCAGGCAATTCTTCCAATTTAGTAGAAGTATTGAAGACCGCAAAAGAAATGGATATTAAAACTGTTGCTTTTTTAGGTGAATTTGGAGGGAAAATGGCAGACTTCGCAGAGATTTCTTTAAAAGTACCTTCAAGTACTACTAATTATATTCAAGAGCTACATTTAATTGCAGGACATATTATTTGCGGACTTGTAGAAAACTATTTCTGGGATAAATAAAATCTGGAATAGATTTTTTAATCGAGTTTTTATAATTTTACTTTTTTAAACTTTTAACATAAGTGTAATATTCATTGTCACAGTAATTATTAGAAAGCTCATCAAGCTCTTTTTGATTAATAAATCCCATTCGATATGCAACTTCTTCAAGACAGGCAATTTTTATTCCTTGATTTTCTTCAATCGCTTGAATGTATTGTCCTGCTTGGATTAGAGAATTGTGCGTGCCAGTATCTAGCCAAGCGAAACCTCTTCCAAGTATTTGAACATTTAGTTTTTTATCCTTTAGGTAAAGATTGTTCAAATCAGTGATTTCAAGTTCTCCTCGTCTAGATGGAGAAAGTCTTTTTACATATTCAATAACGCTATTATCGTAAAAATAAAGTCCTGTAACAACATAATTAGACTTTGGTTGTTCGGGTTTCTCTTCAATAGAAATGGCATTATGTTCTTTATCAAATTCTACAACTCCGAAACGTTCTGGATTTTTTGTTTCATATGCAAAAATTGTTGCTAAACTATTTTTTTCTGCTTTTTGACAAGCTTCTGCTAACATCGCAGAAAAACTTTGACCATAAAAAATATTATCTCCTAAAATAAGAGCCACAGAATCTTTTCCAATAAATTCTTCTCCTATTAAAAATGCCTGAGCAAGCCCATCAGGGTTTGGTTGTTCCGCATAAGAGAATTTAACTCCAAAATTACTTCCATCACCTAGTAATTTTTTAAATAGCGGAAGGTCATCTGGTGTAGAAATTATTAAAATATCTTTAATTCCTGCAAGCATCAATACAGATATAGGATAGTAAATCATAGGCTTATCATATACTGGCAATAACTGTTTAGAAATTGCTAAGGTCGTAGGATATAATCTTGTTCCCTTGCCACCTGCTAATACTATTCCTTTCATCTATTTAGTCTCCGCTTTTTTATTTTCTATATTTTTTATCCAATCTTGATTATTCAAATACCAATTTATAGTATTTTTTATACCTTCTTCAAAATTAACTTTAGGAGTCCATCCAAGCTTGGTAGTTATTTTTTTATTAGAAATTGCATATCGTCTGTCATGTCCTAATCTATCTGCAACAAATTCTATATAATTTTCATTTTTGCCCATAATTTCTAGAATAATATGGCTAATTTCGATATTAGTCTTTTCATTATGTCCGCCAATATTATAAATTTCGCCATCCTTAGCATTATGCAGCACACAATCTATTGCACTGCAGTGATCTTCTACATAAAGCCAGTCTCTTATATTCATTCCATCCCCATATATTGGAATTTTTTCATCTTTTAATAGCTTAGAAATAAAAAATGGTATTAATTTTTCAGGATACTGATATGGACCATAATTATTAGAGCATCTTGTAATAACCACTGGTAGTTTATATGTTTCATAATAAGCTCTTACTAATAAATCTGCACTGGCTTTACTTGCTGAATATGGACTATTAGGCGCTAGTGGTGTTGTTTCATAAAAATATCCTTCACTTCCTAAAGAACCATATACCTCATCAGTAGATACTTGTAAGAATCTTTTTATATGATTTTCTTTTGCAGCTTCTAAAAGATTCATCGTACCTTTTACATTTGTCTCAATAAAAATTTGAGGATTTTTGATTGAATTATCAACATGCGATTCTGCTGCAAAATTGACTATAAAATCAACATCTTTTGTAATTTCTTTTACAAGCTTACTATCACAAATATTTCCTTTTATAAAATGATAGTTCGAATTATTTTCTATTTCTTTTAAATTATCTAAATTCCCGCAATAAGTAAGAGCATCGAGATTTATGAGCTCATAGTTAGAATACTTATTTAAAATATATTTTACAAAGCAACTACCTATAAATCCGGCACCGCCAGTTACTAAAACTCTCATTCAAGCTCCTTTTTATTAAAATCTTTGAACGCGATTTGATGCTGATCTTTTAATGATAATATTGGCTCAAAATCGATTCCCCAATTAATGTTTAAGTCTTTATCAGCCCAAAAAATCCCTCTATCAGATTCCGGAGAGTATTCTCCACTTGTTTTGTATAAAATTTCTGCGATATCCGATAAGACTACAAAACCATGCGCAAACCCTTCGGGGATATAAAGCATTTGTTTGTTATCTTCTGACAGCTCAACTTTTATATATTTCCCAAAGGTTTTTGAGCTGGGTCTTATATCGACAGCAACATCGTAAATTCTCCCTCTTATACATCTTACGAGTTTTGCTTGTGCAAAAGGAGGTATTTGATAATGCAGACCTCTTAAGACTCCTTTAGTTGATTTGGAATGATTGTCTTGTTGGAATTCCGTAGTTATTCCATTTTTAACAAAATCACTTTTTTTATAGCTTTCAAGAAAAAATCCCCTCTCGTCATTAAACACTTTAGGAGTGACAAGAACTAGATCCTCAATTTCCAATCTTTCAAAACTAAATGGCAAAATTTATTCTCCTTATAGGATTATTATACTATAAATTATGCCTTATTTTTGAGATTTGCTTTGTGAATTTTTTCTCGCTCTTTTTTTATTAAATCAGCAATCATATCTTTCAGTAAGTTAATCTTTTCTTTGAATAAAAAAACTTTTTCACAATCTATTAGATCGTTTTTGTCGATTTTATATCCTAAATTATTTAATTTTAAAGCATACTTATATTGTTCAGAATAAGCTAATTGTTCCTCTTCTAACTGGTATCTGGCATCTTGAAGATA
>CALVAL010000032.1 GCA_944325535.1 Candidatus Gastranaerophilales bacterium | reverse complement strand
ATTATTACATACATTATTTTGTTTTTCAATTATTTAGGCTTCTATTTTTTGAACAAAAATTATGATAAAATTTCACTATGAATGAATTTTTACTAAAAGAAATCACAAATACTGACTATAAAAAAGAACTTGATTTAATTGGTTTTGATAAAGCTTATCAAAATAAATTTCAAGAGAAAATGATATATAAAAATATCAAGATTTTTAATCTTACTATTGCTCAAGCAAATATTTTAAAACAGACTGCACTGATTTTTGGAGCAGATTGTGCCGTAGCAAGAGATACTATCACAGGAAATATTGAAAAGACGGATGCTATTCTATGTGGTAGCTATTCTCAAATTAGAAAAATTACTCAAAAGCTCTCAAATCAGCCATTTAAATTAAACAAACTAGCTAGAAAAATCATCGAATTATTAGAAAAAGAAAAACATAAGACTAAGCTTGTTGGGATTTTGAACATAACACCTGATTCATTTTCTGATGGAGGAATGTATCTTGATGTTAATGCTGCTAAAAAGCACTTAATTTCATTGATAGAAGATGGAGCAGATATTATTGATATCGGAGCAGAAAGCACTAGACCTTATTCAATGCAAATAGATTCTAAAACTCAAATAGAAAGACTCACTCCTATTTTAAACTTTATCCAAAAAGAAAATTTAACAATTCCAATAAGTATTGATACTAGAGATTCGCAAGTGGCAGACTTTGCCCTAAACAATGGTGCTAAAATTATTAATGATGTATCGGGTTTTGATTTTGATAATAAAATGCCAAATTTAATCGCAAAATATAATGCTACTGTAGTATTACAACATTCTAAAGGTACACCTCAAGATATGCAAAATAACCCGACATATAAAAATGTTGTAGAAGAAATTTTTCTAAGCTTAAAAAATAAAATAGACTATGCCCAAAGTTTTGGTATAGAAAAAATTATTATTGATCCGGGAATTGGATTTGGCAAAACTAAAGAAAATAATTTAGAAATTCTTAATAGAATAGAAGAATTTACATCACTTAACTATCCGCTTATGGTAGGACTATCAAGAAAAAGTTTTTTAGGAAATTTAGAAAACAACCACGAAAAAGATGCACTATCTTTAGCCCTTTCATATCCTTTAATAACTAAAGGAATCGATTATTTAAGAGTACATAATGTTAAATTACATAAAAATATGCTCAATTTGATTTAAAATACTATACCCAACTAGGCAATTTATATTCTAAGCAAACTAAGCTAACATAATATAACCAAACTAAACGAAATAAAATAGATAGGATTTTATGAAAGATTTAATTTGCTTTACAATATTCTTATATGCACTAAGTATTCTCTACAAAACGGGGAATGTTTTTGCACTATATATTATTAGCGCAATTGTCATTATTTATATAATAAAATACAATCGCCTCGAAAATGCTATTTCGATATTTAAAAGAAAACATAAAAAAGTAGTTAATGAAGAGCTTACTAAACAAAAAGAATACTTTAATGAAATTTTAACTCATGATATAAAAGTACCAACTCTCGCACAATTAAGAGGACTTGAACTTTTAAGAAAAGAAATTGTAGGAAACATAAACTCTGACCAACGAGAACTAATAGAGAATATTGAGAATTCCTGCAAATATATCTTAGATATGATTGCAATGATGCAAAACACATATAAGATTGAAAGTGGACAAAATAAATTATGCTACGAAAAATTTTGTCTTTCTAAGTTATTAATTGACTGCCTTAATGAAATGAATAGTACTATGCAAGAAAAAAATATTTCTATTGCTTATTTTGCAAGTGAACAAAATGTCTCTGTTGAAGCAGATTTTCAAGGTATTAGAAGCGTAATATTAAATCTTCTAGCTTTCGCAATATCTTATTCTAACCATAACGAAAAAATCCTAATAAATATTAGCTCTCACAATGATAATATCAAATTTCTAATAAAAACTAATGGAATTTACTTAAGTCAAGAATGCTGCGATAAAATTTTTGACCAAGAAAACTCTGATCCACTACAGTACACAGTAATTGGACAAAATATTAGCCTATATTTATGTAAAAAAATTATAGAAGAACATTCTGGAAAAATTTATGCAACAAGTGATGAAACAAAATCAATGTCACTAGTATTTACACTACCAAAAGAAAAACTTTCAAATTCCATCAACTATCTTTGTACAAAATCTTACTAGCTGTCTATTAAAATTTGTAAAAAATATATTAATTTAGGCTAGAAAAAGTTAGAAAAAATGTTAATATATGAATTGAAGGGATAAGTAGTATTGTTAAGCAAATGTAAAATTTTTTTCTAATTTTATCAAAAATTTTTATTTAGCTGTTTTATACTCTCTACAAACAGAAGGTGAAGCGTGAATAAAGAAAAGAATCTAGCTAATAAGATATATAATTTATCAGAAAAAAGCCCCGTTACCTCTCCAATAACACAAGAAAATTTGGTATCCAAGGTAAATTCACTTACATTCAACAGTTGCGCAAATTCTTTAAGCAACCCTAAAAATAAAGTTTTTAATAACGAGAAAAGCCTAACTCTAAACTATAGAATTGTAGTTGATGAATTAATAAATATTTGTGACATTTCTACGACTTATGAACTTTATTCCAAAATATATTCTATAATCACCCAAAATATCGACTCTGCTTTTTTTGCAGTCGGAATTTTCAAAGAGAAATCAAATTGTATAAACATTCGATTAAAAGATAAATTAGGTAATTTTTACACCACGAAAGTTTTTACAAAAGATGATGAAAATCCAATTGTAAAATCTTTCAAAAATAAAGAAATTATATTTAAAGATGATGTAGATTTTTTAAAACTTACATATTTCAAGAATAATTCTGCAGTAATACTTCCACTAATTTCAATAAATAAATGTATAGGCGTTGTGATTATTGAAGATAATTATGCAAGACAAAATATAGCTTTATATAAGCTAATGACAAATATCCTAGCACTATATACTCATAACTTTGATTTATTAGAAAAAAGTGAAGGATACGAAAATACAGATAACTTAACACTTTTATACAACCATAGAGGTTTTCAAGAAATATTATCCAACGAAATATCAAGAGCAGAAACAAATAAACAAAGTGTTTCTGTTGTTATGATGGATATTTGCAATATCACTAAAATAAACCGAGAAATGGGTCATGCAAAAGGTGATGAAGTAATAAAAATTGTCGCAGAAAAAGTAAGACAAAATATGAGAGAAGGAGATGTTGCCGCGCGCTATGGCGGAGATGAAATAGCAATTATCCTTCCTAATACAAGTTGTTCACAAGCAAAATATGTTGCAGAATATTTAACTTACTCATTATCTTGCTGTTTTATAGATGATATCGGGCCTGTAAAAGTCTCTGTTGGAATTTCAACATATCCGGAATGTGCAAATGATAAAGAAAAATTACTAATTTTAGCTGAACAGGCTATGTATATTTCTCAAGCAAAAGGTTATAAAGATGGAATGTCTGCTATAATTAGCTCAGAAGATTTTAACTTCTGGGATGATGTAGCACTAAAATCTTATGCAGAAGTTGTCGGCAAACGCCATGCACAACTTGGAATCAACTTCGAAGAAGAACTGATTTCTAAATTTAATACTGACCATGCAATGTCAGGTGCTAGAATTTCAGAAATCGCGACCTCACTAGCTGGTGCAATTGATGCAAAAGATCCTTATACAAAAGGTCATTCTACTTCAGTATCAAGATATTCAGAAGCTCTAGCAAGAGCAATAAATTTACCTGAAAATGAAGTTGAAAGAATTAAACTAGGGGCATTATTACACGATGTTGGTAAAATTGGCATCCCTGAGACAGTTCTAAAAAAAGAAGGACCTCTTTCTGATGAAGAATGGCAAATTATGAAACAGCATCCAACAATTGGAGCTGAAAAAGTATTAACACCAAATCCATCATTAAGAGACTTAATACCAATTGTAAAATATCACCATGAAAGAATTGATGGAAAAGGCTACCCTGAAGGTTTAAAAAATGGAGACATTCCTTTAGCAGCCAAAATAGTTGCAATAGCAGATACTTACCATGCACTCGTAAGTGATAGACCTTACAGACGTGGGATGAATATCGAAAAAGCCATATCCATTCTTAAAGAAGGAGCTGGCTCTCAATGGGATGCTGATTTAGTAAGAACGTTTATAAAAATCGCACCATCATTAGGAATCTAAACTACTTAGCATATTTAAGAAAAGTCTGCACTTTAGTTTGCATCATTTCCTCAATAATTTGCCATTTTCCATCAGATTGCTTTTTGACTATCATATAAGTCTTAAGCTTGTAGTTTTCTCCACTAGGCTGTCTTAATGAAGCAACTTTATACTTTCCATTACCTAAATCTGTTACAACTATATTTGAATAATTATTCTTATAATTTCTTAATTTAGCGCCAGCCTGTCCTAACTTCATTTGTTTGATATAAGTCGCAGTATCAGTATCAACATTTACAGTTGTTCCATCAGGCTTTATAACTTGTCTTATTATCTTTGCATTAGGAGAATACATTGTCACAATTTCTGGACTATATGTATTTGCAGCATTCACATACTTATTAAAGAAGTCTGTAGCATCTTGTTTTCCATCTGCAAAAACAGGCATAGAAATCATTAACGTAAGTATTGTAGTTATAAACAGTTTTTTCATTTTAATTAAACCTCCGGAGGCAAATCACCTTTAACTTCAGCGATTTCTTCACTGTCTAAGTGAAATACCTTATGTAGACCAATTACAGCTTCTTTTGCTTTATCTTCTGCAACAATACAACTTATTTTTATTTCACTTGTAGAAATCATCTTTATATTTATACCCAAATCTGCCAAAGTTTTAAACATCGTAGCGGCTATACCTGGGCGGTCAATCATACCAGCACCTACAATTGAAATCTTTGCGATCTTGTCATCTACAAATACATTACTGAATTCCAAATCTTTCTTAACTTTTTCAAGAATTTCCATAGCTTTATCTAAATCACCTTTATCAATAGTGAAGGCAATGTCATTTGTATTTAAAGCTTTTCTTGCATAAGATTGTATAATCATATCAACTGATATATTTTCATTAGCTAATCCATTGAACAAAACAGCTGCAGTGCCTGGATTATCTTTTACATCACATACAACAATTCTTAATTGAGATAAATCAGATGCAACACCTGATACCGGTCTATGTAATTCCATTTCATCAACTCCTAATATTAAAGTTCCTAAATTATCCAACTTGAAAGTACTTCTTACCCTTAAAGGTACTTTATATTGCTTTGCAGTCTCAACAGCACGAGGATGAAGAACATTTGCTCCTACCCTAGCTAATTCAAGCATCTCCTCATAAGAAATTTCATCTAATCTAGATGCATTTGGGACAACCCTTGGATCAGTAGTGTAAACACCTTCTACATCAGTATAAATGTCACATCTTATTGCATTCAAAGCTCCTGCTAAAGCTACTGCTGAGGTATCAGAACCGCCTCTTCCTAGTGTTGTAATTTCTAAATCATCAGTAACACCTTGGAAACCTGCAACTACAACAACCTCTCCTTTATCAAGATGTCTTCTTATTTTATCTGTTTTTATATTTATAATTCTTGCTTTAGAATGCACTTTTTCTGTCATTATACCTACTTGAATAGCATTCATACTAACTGCAGGACAGCCTTGTGCCTGCAATGCCATTGATAATAAAGCGATAGATACACCCTCTCCAGTAGATAAAAGCATATCCATTTCTCTTGATGATGGATTTTCAGATATCTCTTTTGCCATTTTCACTAAATAATCTGTAGTATGCCCCATTGCAGAAACAACTACTACAACATCATTTCCATTGTTTCTCTCTTTAATAACGGCCTTAGCTACGTTTTTAATTTTATCTGTATCCGCTACAGATGTTCCCCCAAATTTTTGAACAACAATGTTTTTCATTTATACTTCACCTACTTTTATTCTCATATATTATATATACAAATAAAATCTTTGACAACAAAATTTTTATTACTCGCTAATAATACAAACAGAGGATTTTTTTTTTATTATCTAAAGAAAAAGTATTAAATTCCGACATGTGATATTGACTAATAAAAAAAAATTATTAAACTATCATTGTAAAATATAGGAGATTCCATCATGGGAATGGCAGCATCACAAGCGAGATATTTAGCACTTACCGCAAGAAAAACCAATACGGAATGGGAAGGTCAGCAGATTAACCAAGCAAGAACGGCTCTTGCTAATCAAAGTGCCAATTTATTTAACCAATTACTCGCTTTAGAGGTTCCAAATGCTCCTAAAACAACTGACTATACAGAGCTACAATATTCTTATAGTGATGGAGAAAATGAATCAGTAATAGAGAGCTGGCAACAGCTATCTACTGCTGATCCTAATTATAACTACATTGTAAATCATTACTATTATGCAGATGTATATACCGGTTCACAAAAGTTACTTGAAAATCCTCAAGTACAGACTAAAGGCGAACTTACAATTAATGATTTTAAAGATCAGAACCCTACTGTTACATACAACGCAAATGATAATACATATACGATCACGACTGCAGATGGAAATACAAAAACTTATTCTGCAATTGGGGATTATACACAAGATAAGAAATTAGAAAATGCTCTAAGAGACTTTGAGACCGCTAAAGATATGGCACAAGCTGATGGAGTATTAACTACAGATGGTGTATATGGATATCAAGACTCTAATGGAACTTGGCATTTCTTCTTAGAAGATGAAATTGCAGAACCAAAAGACTATTCAACAGTATATGTACCGTCTTATGTAGGAAACTCTAAATTAAATGAATTAACAGAGCTTACAGATGATCAGGCTGCAGAGCTTGCACAAATTTTAAAAGATTGCAAAGATACATCAATTAGTGAATATTTAAGCTTTGATAACGACGGTAATCTTGTATACAATGGGGAAGGAATTTACACTTTTGATTTACAAGGCAAAACTTATTTCACTACTGAAAAAGATTTATATAATAGTATGCAAACTCAATATGAGTATGAAAAGCCTATTGATGTTCAAGAAAAACTTGCATATTACAGCGCTAGTTATATAAAAACAAAAATAGAAGAGACGAACCATGCTCTTTTAGAAACTGATGGAAACGGAAGATTTACATCTGTTAAATTTGATGATGATAGCGTAGTCTATTCTTTGAATGTTGAGACTGTAACTGATGAAGCAGCTTATCAAGATGCTATGAATGAGTATTTATACAAAAAAGAAGAATATGAAAAAACTATAGCAGATATAAATGCTCAAACTTCTATTATTCAACAAGAAGATAGAACTCTTGAATTAAGATTAAAACAATTAGATACTGAACAAAATGCACTTGCAACAGAAATGGATGCAGTTAAGAAAGTTATTAAAGATAACGTCGAAAAGACATTCAAAACTTTCAGTGACTAGACTTAAAGAGCTTAGATTTATCTTTTTTACCAATTCTTTATTCACCAAATATGTTTTTGTGTTAGAATATTAACATTAATTCAAAGGGAAGAAGGTAGAAAAGATGAGTTTAGATGTATATTTAGGAATAGATGTTGGATCAGTTACAACAAAGCTTGCTTTAGTTGATGAAAAAGGGAAATATGTGGATTCATATATGCTAAAAACAGCAGGCAAACCTGTTGATGCTGTGCAAAAAGGGCTTAAACAAATTATATCCCAAGCTATATGCGACTATTCAGTTAAAGGTGTAGGAACAACTGGTTCTGGAAGAAATCTTGCAGGAGCTTTAGTTGGTGCTGATGTTGTAAAAAACGAAATTACAGCCCATGCTGTAGCAGCTAGTACAAATATTCCTGGAGTACAAACTATTCTTGAAATTGGTGGACAAGATAGTAAAATAATTATCCTAAGAGATGGTATTGTAACAGATTTTGCTATGAACACTGTATGTGCAGCAGGTACTGGAAGCTTCTTGGATCACCAAGCTCAAAGACTTAATGTTCCTATTGAAAAATTTGGAGAAACTGCTCTACGTTCAGAAAATCCTGCTAGAATCGCAGGAAGATGCGGGGTATTTGCTGAAAGTGACTTGATTCACAAGCAACAATTAGGCTATCCTGTTGAAGATTTATTATATGGTCTTTGTCAAGCTCTTGTTAGAAACTATCTTTCTAACTTGGCTTTAGGTAAAGAATTATTACCAACTGTTTCTTTCCAAGGTGGTGTTGCTACAAATTCAGGTATGGTAAAAGCCTTTGAAGAAGCTTTGAATACTAAAATTGTAGTCCCAGAAAATCACCAAACAATGGGTGCTATTGGAGCTGCTTTATTGGCGATGGAAAACCATCAATATACAGAAGTAGATACTAAATTCAAAGGTTGGGAAGTTGGAAATATGAACTTCCAATCAGTAACATGCCAGTGCACAGGATGCTCAAATAACTGTGAAGTTATCACAATTCTAGAAGGAGCTGAACCTGTAGGTCATGTTGAAAAAATTGGTGATATAAAAGGTAATATTATCGCTCGTTGGGGCGGAACTTGCGGAAGATGGGATATCGGATAACTTTTTCTTTACTAAAAAGAAAAAGTTTCAAAAAGAAAAGAATATATTATCGGCAGGCATTCTGTAAAATGACAAGATTAAATATCTACTAACAGCCTGCCTCGATGATTAAACTATCGAAAGGATAATGCCTTATGATACTTAAAGATTTTGAAATCGGAAAAAATAAGTTAACGATTCTAGCTGGACCTTGTGCGATTGAATCAATGGAAGTTTTGAGAACAACCGCAGAAGAACTAAAAAAAGTTTGCGATGAGTTAGATATTAACTACGTTTTCAAATCTTCTTTTGATAAAGCTAACCGTTCTTCTATTGATTCTTACCGTGGCTTAGGAATGGAAAAAGGCTTAGAAATGCTTGCTCAAATAAAAAAAGAGTTTGATTTACCTATAGTCACTGATATCCATTTACCGGAACAGGCTGAGCCTGTAGCTGAGATCGCTGATATAATACAAATCCCTGCATTTTTATGCAGACAAACAGATTTGCTAGTAGCTGCAGCAAAGACTGGAAAAATTGTTAATATAAAAAAAGGTCAATTTTTAGCACCGGAACAGATGAAATCTATTGTTAAAAAAGTAGAAGATAGTGGAAATAAAAATATAATGCTAACAGATAGAGGAACATCTTTTGGATATAACAATTTAGTAGTAGACTTTCGTTCAATTCCTATTATGAAAGAATTTGGCTATCCTGTTGTTTTCGATGCTACTCATAGTGTTCAGACTCCTGGGTCAAACGGGGATTCTACAGGCGGAGATAGAAGATTTGTCCCTACTCTTGCAAAATGTGCAATGGCTGCTGGTGCTGATGTACTATTCTTCGAAATTCATCCAAATCCTGGCTGTGCACTATGTGATGGACCTAATATGTTACCATTAGCTGATGCTAAAAATGTTTTCAAAAAATGTAATGAAATTTATAATTTGATTAGAAATTAAGAATTTTCTTTTTTATTCTTCATTTTTATAGCAAGAAAATTTTGTTGAGCTAAAATTTCTATTGCTTTAGAGCTATCAGGATATTTTTCAGGACTAATTTCTTTTCTTTTTTCTTTCTTTTTTTCCTGGATTTTTTCTTGTTCTTCCTTTGTTACTGTTAAAAATTTATTGGAGACGCAGTCTTCTTTTTTTGCCTCTCTTAATTCAATTTCATGCAGCTTTGCTTTATCTGCACTTTTATTTCCGCTAGGAGTTATTCCATACATCCTTAGCCGTCTTGCTATTTGTTGATGTTCCTCATCCATAGGAGGAATAAAAATTCCTATAGAAAAACTGATTTTATTTACTTCCATCACACACACTCCAAGTCTATATTGTTAATATCGGTATTTTTCCTAAAAACTTTAGAATTCAAGATTAAATTTTTACAAAAATTAATACTCATGATAAAATTTCTATGAGGTAAATTACTGTGATAAAGACTGTAGAAAAACAAAATACAAAACTAAGTGGCGAAATTACAATTCCATCTGATAAATCAATTTCTCATCGTGCGGTTATGTTCTCTTCAATCGCTGAAGGTAATTGTATTGTAACTAATTTTTCATCAGGTGCAGATTGTCATTCTACTCTTAAATTATTCAAAAATTTAGGTGTTGATATCCAATTTATCGATAATAAAACTCTAAAAATTAAATCTAACGGAGCATTAGTAGCTCCAAATAAAGATTTTTCTACTTTCGATTGCGGAAATTCTGGAACTACTATGAGACTTGTATCTGGAATTTTAGCCGGACAAAAATTTGATTCTATTTTAGTAGGTGATGAAAGTTTATCAAAACGTCCTATGAAAAGAGTGATTGAACCTCTTAGCCTTATGGGAGCAAATATTGAATCTGTAGATGGACATGCTCCACTAAAAATTAAGGGAACAAAACTTAAAGGCATTGATTATAATTCTAAACTAGCTTCTGCTCAGGTGAAATCTTGTATTCTGCTTGCGGGATTAAATGCTAGCGGAGTCACCTCTTTTACAGAACCTTACATTTCAAGAGATCATACAGAAAGGCTTTTTGAATATTTAGGAGCAGAAATTACCAGAAATAATACAACTGTAACAATTTCTCCATCCAAGCTTGTTGCAAAAGACATCCAAGTAGTAGGTGATATTTCTTCTGCCGCATTTTTTATCGTTGCCGGACTTATTGTTGAAGGAGCTGATTTTATAATAAAAAATGTCGGATTAAACCCAACAAGAGCAGGTATTATTGATGTTGTAAAAAGAATGGGCGGAGAAATTAGCATTCTTAATGAACAAATTTTATCAGGCGAGCCTGTTGGTGATATCCAAATAAAATATACCGACTCTTTGAAAGCTTGTGTAATTGAAGGGGAGGATATTCCAAGACTAATTGATGAATTACCTGTAATTGCGGTATTAGCTTCTCAAGCAGAAGGTGAGACTATAGTTAAAAATGCAGAAGATTTGAGAAATAAAGAATCAGATAGAATCAAGTGCCTTGTAGAAGAATTAACTAAAATCGGAGTTGATATTTCTGAAACAGAAGATGGCTTCATTGTAAGAGGTAAAAAAGGACTTTTAAAAGGTGATGCTATTTTAGAGAGCTATCACGACCATAGACTAGCAATGAGTTTTTATATAGCAGGGCTAATTTGTGAAAACGAAATCGGAATTAACGGATTTGAATGGACAAAGATTTCATTCCCTGAGTTTGAAGAATTGTTTGAAAAATTGAAGATTTAAATTTGCAAAATTTGCAAGACTCCTTCCCCTATTGGGGAAGGTTGGGATGGGGAATAAAAAATCATTAAATCAAATCTTAATCATAAAAACCAAATTTGCTCCCCTCTTTAACTCTCCCCAACAGGGGAGAGAAAATAAATTTAGAAGTATTATTTTATTTATGGTTATTTTGAATTTCTAATAATACACTTATATCTACGTTTAAATAATCTGAAATCTCTAAAATTTTACCTAAAGAAAGGTTTAATACACCAGATTCGATTTTAGAAACATAACTCCAGCTTACATTCATTAATTCTGCAAAAGTCTCTTGAGTGTAGCCTAATCTAGCCCTTTCTCTTTGAATATTTTTACCGATAATTTTATATAATTCTTTCTTTTGCATTTATTCCTCTTCGATTATTCCTTAACCAACTTCTTTTGTAATAGAGCTAGAATAAATATTATAAAAAATAATATATAAGCTAATGCACAGGATTTTCCAATATCAAAATACTCAAAAGCATATTTATAAATAGAATAAACTAATACATTTGTTGCGTCATTTGGTCCGCCTGATGTCAGCACATAAATCAAATCAAATACTTGAAAAGATGATATCGCTGTAACTAATGTTACAAAACAAACTGTAGGCTTAAGTAATGGAAGAGTAATATCGGTAAAAATCTCTCTTTCATTCGCGCCATCAATTCTAGCGGCCTCATAAATATTTGTATTAATAGTAGTAAATCCTGTTAAAAAAAGAATTACATTATACCCTATTAGTTTCCATACAGATATAAAAATCAATACGGGCATCGCAAGACGTGTATCAAAAAGCCAAGTCAAATGAGTCTTGAATATCGAATTCACTAGACCAATATTAGGATCAAATATCCAAGCCCAAACTATTGCAATTACTATAGCTGGAGTAATAAAAGGAAGAAAATATACGGTCTTAAAAAATTCCACTCCTTTTATTTTATTATTCAAAATAGATGCAATAATTAATGGAATAATTACAGCAAAAAATGTTGTAGATAGAGCATATACAACTGTATTTACAAGGATTTGTATAAAATCTTTTTCTGATAAAATTTCACGATAATTTTGAAATCCTACAAATTCAATCTCATTTAATAAATCCCAATTAGTAAAACTGAGAGCAAAAGAGCAAACAATCGGAATAACTATAAAAATAAGTATTCCAATAAATGCCGGCAGCACAAAAAATAATCCGCTTTTACTCTTTTTCATGATATCATTTTACTATAAATATTAAGGGACTAATCCTAAAATAAGAAAAAGATTTAGAAGGAGTATAAATGCTAAAGGAATCAGCTTTCGGAAAAAATGACATAAGAGGGATTTATGGAGATGATATTACAGAAGAATTGTTCTACTATACAGGCAGAGGCTTTGTACAGTTCTTAGTAAATCATACAAAAAAATTACCATCTGATATTTGGATAAGCGTATGTAGAGATGCAAGACTGCATTCACCATCTTTATCAAAATCACTAATTGAAGGGATACGCTCTTGTGGAGCAAATGTAGTTGATATGGGCTTAGCTCCAACTCCTTTAGGATACTATTCAGAAGTTGTAGGACTTCCGCCTTTTATTACTAAATATATGCCAACTACAGGAGCTATGATAATCACAGCTAGTCATAATCCTAGTCAATATAACGGTATGAAAATGACTTTTGATAAACAGTCTTTGAACGAAGAACAAATAAAAGAAGTCAAAGAATTGACATTAGAAGAATATAAACTAAATATTCCTCCGGTACCATTCGGAGCTTTGAATGAATACGACTTAATCCCTGACTACATAGAAGAAATGAAAAAGAAATTCGGAAGAATTGGAGAAGGAATAAAAGTTGTAGTTGATTCAGCTAACGCAACCGGAGGTATTGTAGCACCTAAGCTATATCGAGCTCTAGGATGTGAGGTCATTGAATTATATTCAACTCCTGATGGAAGATTCCCTCACCATCATCCTAATCCAAGTGATGAAAAAACTCTTGCTGATATTAAAAAAGCTGTTGTTGCAAATAAGGCTGATTTAGGAATAGCTTTTGATGGCGATAGCGATAGAATTGGAGTAATTGATTCTGAAGGAAATTCTATGACCGGAGATAAGTTACTACTAATTTATGCTGAAGATATCATCAAAGAATATAATCAAAAAGGTATAAAACCTGTTGTAGTATCTGAGGTTAAATGTTCACAAGTATTATACGATACAATCAACGAACAAGGCGGAATTGCTGTTATGTGCAAGACTGGCCATGGATATATCAAATCAAAAATGAAAGAGACAGGTGCAATTCTTGCCGGAGAAATGAGCGGTCATACATTCTTTAAAGACAGATACTATGGATTTGATGACGCTATTTATGCAGGATGCAGAATTATAGAAATTGTAGCTAAAAAGAAAAAAGAGAATCCTAACTTCAAAATTTCTGATATGCTAGCACCGTTCAAAGCTATGTATTGTTCATCTGAGGTTAGACTTCCTTGTCCGAATTCTTTGAAAAAAGATACCTTAGAAGAGTTCCAAAAAGTAATTGCTACAAATCCTGACTTTTTCGGAACAAAAATAAAAGATATCATCACTCTTGATGGTATGAGAATAGTCTTTGAAAAAGGATTCGCTCTAATTAGACAGAGCAATACTGAGCCTGTATTCACTTTAAGATTTGAGGCAGATTCAAAAGAGAATGCTCAAAAATATGAAGATTTAATGGTAAATGAATTATTAGAAATTATAAAAAAGCTATCGACTAATAATTAAGAAATAAAATCATAAAGCGGCGGAAATCTAAAGATTTCCGCCGCTATTTAATTCTTACTAAACTAATTATCTCAAACTAAAAAGTAACAGACCTTGGCTTTTCCTTATCTTCTATTTTTGTTGGAATTTTAAACCCGAAAATACTTCTTTCATCCTCATAGCTCTCTACAAAAATTTCTCCCTCATGAGCTTCTACTATTTTTTGTGAGGCATAAAGCCCTAATCCTATTCCTAATTCTTTATGAGTATCT
This sequence comes from Candidatus Gastranaerophilales bacterium, assembly GCA_944325535.1. Lineage (GTDB taxonomy): Bacteria > Cyanobacteriota > Vampirovibrionia > Gastranaerophilales > Gastranaerophilaceae > CAG-196. Next base: position 7,571 of record CALVAL010000032.1, on the reverse strand, counting down.
GCAAATGATACATATTGTGCAAAAATGGATTCTCTTTTATCAGGAGGTATATATGGACTATTATTTTCAAACTTAAAACAAGTAAAATTCTTCTCATTATAGATACTTATATGCAGAGTAGATTTTCTAAACGCGTATTTTATCCCATTTGATAATAAATTCATTATTACTCTTTTTATTTGAACCTTATCACCATAAAATGTTGGATCAACACAATCTTCTTTGTGAATAGATACACCCACTTCTTTATCTTTTGCAATATAAATCATTTCACTAATACATTCCATAACTAAATCCTCTAGTGAAATTTTTTCATAATTAAGCCTTACAACACCTCTTTCGTTTCTATATGTAGCAAGTAAAGAAGCAAGCATTGCACTCATATACCTGCAAGAATCTAGAACCATTTCTAAAATTTCTCTTTGAGCATCTGGAATCTCTCCAAAACTCCCCTTCAATAAAAGCTCTACTGCCCTAATTTGAGCAAGAGTCGGATTTTTTAGGTCATGACCTAATGAGGCAACAAAAGTCTCTCTTTGAGCTTCTAATAGTTTAGCTTTATCAACATTATTTACCATTACTGCAATACCTACTACTTTATTTTTAGAATCACTAATTGGCGCTTTATAAATTTGATAACAATGAGGATGTCCATTCAAATCATAGAATTCTCTTTCATTCGTAATAATTTTATTATTCTCAATTACAAATTTATCCTCTGCTAAATTTGTATTCATTGTTTTTAATACATCAAGATGAAGATTTTGAAAAATATCAAAACCTTTATTTACAAAACTTTGAGCCTGCTTCGTTCCGGTAATATAATTTCCATTAACATCTTTCATATAAATTAGGTGTGGAATATTTTCAAGCAATGCTTCTATATTTTTTTGGTTGATAAAAAATCTTTCCTTTGGGTTTAGAATAGCGTCAGTATGAGCAGTTTCCATATAGCCTCAGTTAAATTTCACAATATGAGACTATTCTATACCATTTATTATCATTCTGATATTCCCCAACTGTCTGATATTAAGCTTTTTGGATTAATACATAAATCGGATTATACGTAAGAGTTGGGTTTTTGGCACAAAAATTGTTATATCCGTTCTCAAACCTTTGCATATCAGACTTTGTCCAGCTATGAGCTTCTATTGAATTCACACCTGTATTTTTAATATGTTTCAAAATATCTATTGGAGTCTTAAAAGCCATAATTCGGATTTCTTCTTCTATCTTTGGATTAAATTCACTAAAAATATCTTTTAATTCCATTGTAGAATAATAGTTAAGGCTTTCACCTATTACATGATAAATCTCTCTATAATTTTCTTTTCCAAATGTAGAAAATAATAACACTCCATTAGGATTCAACATTTCATATAATTGTTTTATAAAACCTTCAAAATTCTCTACCCATTGGAATGCTGCATTAGAAACAATCAAATCATATTTTTCCTGAGATTCATTGATAAAATTTTCAATATCATCACATATAAACTGAATATTAGGATTTATTTCTTTTATATAATCCTCGCACTCATTTACAATATCATTTGCGATATAAGAATTAAATTCCAATTTCCTTGCAGCTATTTCTGTTAAAAAACCGGTTCCACAACCTATTTCCAACACTTTTGAAAATTCTTTTTTTTCAAGGAATGAAAATAACCTCTCAGCCATAACTTTTTGGATTTTAGCATTATCACTATAGCTATCTAAATTCCTTGCAAATCTTTTTCTGATAAGCTCTTTATTCATAAAAGCTCACCCCAAGATTTAAATTGGAAAAACGGACAATGTCCACTTACTATATTAGGCTCTACTTTCCAAAAATTTACCTGATTTTTTGTAGGAATAATCTTGTCATCACTACTTAAAATTACCCTAGTATAGTTAAAATCAGTATTTGATTTGTAATTCTTTAAAGCTTCAAGCTCACTTTTTTGATTTTCTATAGTTCTGCTTATTTCTAGAGAAGGAGGCTCGTTTAAAAACATACTACTTATAAATCTTTTAGCACCTTTTTCATTAAACCCTCTAATCGTCAAATCATAAATCCTTTTTGGAATACCATTCTCATCATCTATAGGAAAAAGTGTTCCATTTATAGCAGTAGCACTGTCATAGTTTTGTTCAAATAAAGTCGCAACCATTACCCCCATAGACCAAGCTACTAAATATCTTTTTTGATAATCTATAAGCTCATTGAAATCAAAATCGGTATCTAAGCTATTGTAATCATAGAACATTACAATATCATATAAAGCTGGATCTAAATGATTTACAACACTTTCATCCATTCCCCAGCCATTAAAAAAAATTATAACTTCTTTATTATCTTTTTTATTTAACCATTTATATTTCATAACAATATTCTAGCATAAAATGGGTGTTTGTGATAGAATTTTAACGCGATTATAGGAAGGAGAATTATAAATGGCACAAAGAATCGGTGTTGACGTAGGTGGTACTAACGTCAAAATAGCATTAGTAAGTGATGAAGGAAAAATTATCTATTCAAACTCAATCCCTACGAGAGCTGAAATGGGATATGAATATACAATTAATAGTATGAAAGATGCTATAAGAGATTTATTAAAAGAAACAAAACTAAATGCTTCTGACATTGAAGGTTTAGGCTTTGGCTTTCCTGGGCAAATTGATTGCCAAAAAGGAGTAGTAAGATTAGCTCCTAATATTCCAGGTTGGGTAAATGTACCTATAGCAGAAATAATGGAAAAAGAATTTGGTATTCCTACAAGAGTTGATAATGATGTAAGAACAGCAGCACTAGGTGAACTAAACTATGGCGCCGGTGTTGGATGTGAAAACTTAGTTTGTATTACAGTTGGAACAGGAATCGGATCTGGCTTAGTAATAAATGGAAAATTAGTAAGAGGCGCTTCTAATGCTGCAGGTGAAATTGGTCACATCAAATTAAATATGCAAGATGGCCCTCTTTGCGGATGCGGAGATAGAGGTTGTTTAGAAGCATACGCATCAGGTCCTAGTATTGTTGCAATGGCAGAAGAATATATTAGAGGCGGTAAATCTACTAAATATAGAGAACTTGCTAATCCTGATATTACACCTTATATCGTTGCAGTTGCAGCTAAAGAAGGAGACCCTGTTGCAAGACAAATATTTAGAATAATGGGTGAATACATTGGTATGGGATTAACAAGCGTTGTAAACTTACTAAACCCAGAAAAAATCATAATTGGCGGAGGTGTTGCTGACGCTGGTGATATCCTTTTAGATCCTATTAGAGAAACTATTGCTAAAAGAGCTATGACAATTCAAAGAGAAGTTGAAATTGTTCCAGCACAATTAGGTAATACAGCTGGTGTAATCGGTGCAAGCCTTTTAATAAAATCATAATAATTGATAACAATATAAAAAGACTCCTTAAAAAGGAGTCTTTTTTGTTATTCATATTAAGTTCTATAAAACTTCCATCACAGGATCTGATAACTTAACTTCAGGAATTTCTCTTAAATTAGGTAATTCCAAATGTTTAGGAGTTTTATGGGCATTAGTATCTCCTTCTGGCATAGGAGCTTTTGCTTGTTTAACTTTTGCAATTGCTGGATCAGGGTTTGTTTTTTGCCTATTATATTCCAGCATAATCTGGTTTACAAAACGCTTTGTTTCACCATAAGGAGGTATAGTTCCTCCAAATTTCTTTACATTTCCAGGACCTGCATTATACGCTGCTAAAGCAAGTTCTGTAGAACCAAACATCTTATACATCATTTTGTAATAAGTAAGTCCGGCTTTAATGTTGTCACTTAAGTAATAAGGGTTAAAACCTAATCTATTTGCTGTTGATGGCAATAGTTGGAATACACCGACCGCACCATATGGACTTCTTAGTTCATGCCTAAAACCTGATTCTTTTTTGGCAATACTAAGAGCCAATGCTGGATCAACATTCATTTCTATAGAATGTTTTACAATAGTTTCCTTGATTACATTCTCTGGAGTAGGTGCAGCTTGAACCCTAAGGCATAGCACAACTAGCAATGCAATAGCTGTTAAGACTGTTTTTCTAATCATTGAAATCCTCTTATATATTGTAAATTGGATTCTGTATGTTACTATAAAAATCCTCCCTACGGTTTCACTATGTTCTCGTTTAGTTCCTAGCAGGACCTCTTTCCTAAATTTATTAAACACCAACTGCCTATTAATAAACTTGTTAGGCGACTATTCCTGTTATTCCCTGCACTCCGGCTTGGATAAATAACTATACAGAATGTATGTCATGCACATTCTAATATAAACAAAAAAAATTTTCAACCCTTTTATTGTATTTTATACACTTAATTAGCCAATTTAACTACTTTATAAGAGAAAACTTTCTATTAAGAATACGCCTTTTTGATTCCAAAAAATCAAGTTCACTAACATATAAATTGACTATTTTATCTAAGTTCATAATATTGATTAAAGCAAATATATCAGCAGGAATATTGTATATATTAATATTCTTTATATTTTTTATAGTTTCTAAAAAATCAATTGTGCAATTTTCTACAAAGCTTAAATCCAAAGCAATTATAGCCCCTTCATAAAGCTTTATCTCATCAGCCAGCCTATTTGTTTCTCTTAAATCTAATTTAGGAGAAAGAGGAGTAAAAATACATAACTTGTCAAAAACTTTTATTTCCATAATATTAGTTTAACTAACATTATGGAAATAATTAATTAGCAAAAAATATAATAATTCTATAACTTTAGAATGAATCTATAAAAATAGTCTGCTCTCTACTTGGACCAACACTAATTATTCCAATAGGAGCCCCTATTAGATCTTCAATTCTAGCAATAAATTTTTTAGCATTTTCTGGCAAGTCATCATAGTTTTTAATCTCTGATAAAGAGGTATTCCAACCAGGAAGAGTCTCATAAATCGGCTCTAAATATTTGTGTATAAACACATCCGTAGGATACGTTGTATAGACTTTATCATTTCTACAATCTTTATATGCTGTACATACTTTAATTTCATCAAAAGTATCAAAAACATCCATTTTAGTTAGAGCAACTTTAGTAATCCCTCCTACTAGTACAGCATATTTCATAATTACAGAATCAAACCAACCACAACGGCGCGGACGTCCTGTTGTAACTCCAAACTCATGACCAATCTCTTGAATTTTCTTTCCAATTTCATCAGTCAACTCTGTAACAAAAGGACCTTCACCAACTCTTGTAACATAAGCCTTAGAAACACCAACTACATCACCTATCATAGTTGGACCATATCCACTACCTACAGCAGCACCGCCACCTATAGGATTAGAACTTGTAACAAACGGATAAGTACCATAATCAATATCAAGCATAACGCCTTGAGCACCTTCAAATAAAATAGTCTTATCCTTATATCGATTTAACAAATCTTGCCATTCAAAACAAACATAAGGCTTAAATAGCTCTGCATACTTTTCACATAAAGAAATTATGCAATCTTTAGAATATTCTTCTAGATTATATACACATTTCAAAGCTTTATTTTTATTAGGCAAAATCATGTCTAATTTTTCATTCAAAGCTTCATAAGAATACAAATCTTGAATTTTTAACCCGGCTCTTGCCATTTTATCTGTATAAGTAGGTCCTATACCTTTTTTAGTAGTACCTATTTTACCTTTACCTGAATTAGCTTCACTATATCCATCTACTTCTATATGATAAGGCATAGTAATTGAAGCTAGAGGTGATATTTTCAAATTCTTAAAATTAACACCTTGAGATTTTAACTCATTAATTTCTTTCTCAAAAGACTCTGGATGAATAACTGTACCAGCTCCAATAAAACACATCGTCTTTTCATATAAAATACCAGAAGGAATTAAATGAAATTTATAAGTTTTCCCATTTGTAACAACTGTATGACCAGCATTACATCCCCCTTGATATCTAATTATCAAATCAGCATGCTCTGCAAGTAAATCAGTTATTTTAGCCTTTCCTTCATCTCCCCATTGAGCACCAATTACTACAGTATTTTTCATATTAAAAGTCTCCAAATCCAGCTTAAAAAAGCCGGCTTAAACCGGCTTTTAAATAATTAACCATTTTGTTGTGCTTGTTGTCTTGCTTTAGCTTGTTTTGCTTGAACATCAAGCATCGAATTGTGAGCCATCATATAAACAGAACATATCTTATAGTTCTTTAAATACCAAGCACAATTTTCTTGCATACATACTATTTCTACCTGAGAGCCTACACTCATTAAGGGACATAGAGGTATTGATTTTTCTTGATCACGAGGTGACATTATAACTCTCCTATATTATTACTTTGCCATTTTTAATAAATTACAATTTTCGCTACGCTTGCGTTCTTGATCTTTATAAATTTTAGTTCTATTAATAACTTCATCAAAATCAATTTCATGAGCATTAAAATCTGGACCATCAACACAAGCAAATTTTGTTTCGCCACCGACAGTAACACGGCAAGCGCCACACATGCCAGTACCATCAACCATAATAGGATTCATACTTGCTTCGGTATATATTCCTTTACCACGAGTCATCTCAGCAACAGCTCTCATCATAGGCATAGGACCAACAGCTATAGCATAGTCAATCTTTTCAGAATTCATTAATCTATCTAAAACACCAGTAACAAATCCTTTTTCGCCCAAAGAACCATCATCAGTAGTTATAAATAATTCAGTGCAAGCATCCTTCATTTTGTCTTGCCAGAAAATCAAATCTTTTGTTCTAGCCCCCATAATCATATAAACCTTATTGCCTGCTTCTTTAAAAGCTTTTGCAATTAAGTAACAAGGAGCTGCGCCATAACCACCTGCTAAACATACTACAGTTCCGTATTTTTTAATTTCAGTAGGTTTACCTAAAGGTCCTACTAAATCAACAAGCTCGTCACCAACATTTAGTTCAGCAAGTTTTTTTGTTGAATAACCAACAGCCATAAATACTAAAGTAAGTGCTCCAGTTGATTTATCAACATCAGCAATTGTAAGAGGAACTCTTTCCCCATTTTCTTCTGCTCTAAAAATAATAAACTGTCCAGCCTGAGCATTCCTTACCACATAAGGTGCATCAATCGTAATTTCATATTGATTAGGACAGAGTTCTTTTTTTGATAATATTTTATAACCCATATTAATTATGCTCCTCTTTAACTTCTATAATATTATCATAAATAAATTCTATCGTAAATCTTTTTTATAGAAAAGTAAAAAAAAACCTTTCTAGATTTAGAAAGGTTCGGAATTTTTTTTACTTAATTCCTCATGTGTAGAAGGTTAGTGTGTAGGTTGTATGAAAGGTTTGTGTGTTATGTGTCTATTTAATGTTTGCCGATTTAAATTCGACTTACATATATATAAAGTATTTTTATAATATAGAATTTCACTATACACATTATATTGTTACAATTCTTAACAAACCTTATTTTATAAAAAAGGGGTTGATTTTTGATTTTTAGCATTACATAATGAGTTGTAAGCGATAATATCGCGGGATGGAGCAGTCTGGTAGCTCGTCGGGCTCATAACCCGAAGGTCGTTGGTTCAAATCCAGCTCCCG
>CALVAL010000031.1 GCA_944325535.1 Candidatus Gastranaerophilales bacterium | reverse complement strand
TGGGCGCTTTTTTTAATTCTAATTCCCACTTATTCTCTTTTCGTGGACTAAAATACAGAGGGGATGGGATTCGAACCCACGGTGGGCTTGCGCTCACACAACCTTTCCAAGATTGCACCTTAAACCGCTCGGACACCCCTCTTTAGTCTCTATAAATTATACACAACTTGAGTTTGAATGTAAATATACAACTTTAGTTATAGAAATAATTATAATAAGAATCATCTATTCTAATGATTTATTTTACTTTTCAAATTGTTAGACTATAAAGGTAAAGTTATCTGAGAAAATAGAAAGGAAGCATATGAGAATTGACAATCTAGGTCTTAATATCGGACAAAAAAGTGTTAATCCTTTTAAAACATCTCGCAATTCAACTACTAACCCTTTTCAAAATGTCAGTTTTGAAGGTAATACGCTAGAATGTGCTGATGTTTTTGAAAAGTTTACACAAAAAAAATCAAGCAAATTTAAAATGATTTCATCTTCTGTTGTTGGAAGTATGGATAAACTACGTTCTAGATTTGCTGAACCTATTGTAAATTTTGTTAATCGCATAAGAGAAAATGTTTCTAATGCTTGGGATTATGCAAAAAATACAAATGTATCTGACCTTAAAGGGATAAAAAATATCTCAGAAGCTTGGAATAATACAATGAACAGAGATGTTCTTGATATAGGTAGAAATATTTCTGATTCCATTTCTGGAATTGGAAAACATATTTCAGATAAAATGAGCTTTTTGAATACTGATGTATTAGATTTAGGAAAAGGTATTTCTGATAAATGGTCTAATTTAATCAGTAAAATTCATCATAATAAGATCAGCAAAGATATGCCTGTTGCAGATCTAAAAGCTTTATGGCTTAATGAAATTAATACAGCTGCTGAAAGTGAGGTGGCTTAATGAATAAAAATGTTGCTGAAATAATTGATGCTTTAGCCGCTCATGAAGATAATGCTTCAATTGAAGTTTTAGAGGAATTAGGTACAAATTCTCCTGATAATGAAGTAAGAGAATACACTTCTCGTGCTCTAGTAAGAAAGAATGTACATGATTCATTAAAAATTGTTATTATTAATCAAGGCAAAGGTATTAATGACCTATCTCCTGCGGTTGCAATGAGTACTATTAATGAAATCTTAGCATTAAAAGATAAGTCTGAAGTTATTAGAATTTTGGACGATACAATTAATATGCACTCAGATGAGGTAGTAAAAGAAAATGCTCGTTCTGTTAAATCTTTACTAGCATTAAGCTAATAAAAATTTATATAATAAAAAAAGAAGGATATCTTATCCTTCTTTTTTTTGTTATTTTTGATCAATTATTTACCTAATAGAATATTAAATCCTAATTGGAATCCAACACCAGTTCTTCCGACATTTCTGAATACAGTTTGGAAATATCCAGCACATCTGTCCGTAAAGCGTTTAGTAACCCCAAAGCCATATTGTATATAGCCTCTATCCATATATAAATGAGGTAAGCTTACATTTCCAGCTCTTCCATCTACGGCACCATTTAGATTATACATATATTGCAATGTTGCATAAATACTGAAAGTTTCTTTTTCCCATATTAAATTTAATCCAGGTGCTAAATTGATACCATTCAAAGTCCCAGACATCATACCCATTTGCCCAAAATCAGAATGCCAGTTTTGTTGACCAAAGAAATTATAAGATAGTAATAAATTAGGTTGTAATACCCAATCTCTATGGAATCTCCAGTTATAAGCAGCTTTAGTTGCAGCTCCTGCAAAATAGTTGAATGTATTATCAGTATGACCTGCAATATCCATACTATTTTGGTAAACGCCACCATATATTAATCCACCAATTATGAAGTTATTTTTATACCAAGTACCTAAGAAACCTGCTTGACCTCCATTTTGATAAGCACCCATGCCGGCAAAATATTGGTGAGCGCCATTGTAGCCGATATAAGCGGTTGGCATGAATTTCCAGCCATTTTTTAATTCTTTTAAGCCAAAGTCAGCCCCAATTATAGTTCCATAAGCATTATTACCTACATTGCTCAACCCTTGGCTCATTTGTAATGTTTCAAATGTTCCATACATTCTATACCATAGGCCACCATCTTTTCTTGAGTATTGATAAGGCGCAAATACCGGATTTGTGGCAGCATATCTGTTTGCCATTGTTCCAGTGTAGCCAAGATCTTCATCTTTAAAGCTTGGCAGTAGCATAGAATGGTTGAATAGCATATCATTAACTGCCAATTGGTTCATATATTGAGCTAATGTTGTTACCTGACCTCTGTATACTTGAGGATTAAATCTTGTAAGATTTAGAGTATAGTTTCCGGTAATTCCACCGTGATTGTTTAATTGGTACCATCCAATAGGTGTAAATACTTCTTTTTTTGTAACTGTTAAATTAATCGTAGGTGCAATATTATCATATTTAAAGATGTTATCTAGAGTTATGTCTCTATCAATTGGCGCATCCCAGCCAAAAATATCGCCACCTAAGTTCCAATCAGAAATGTTTACAGTTCCATTCCCAGTTAAATTTTCTCCTATAAATTGGTCAGTTGCGTGTTCATTTTCTGCATTGCTTCTTCCATAAACATCAATTGTAAAATCAGCTTGATTATCTTGAGAACCTAAAATATTAGTTCCTATATTTAAATTTTTGATATTATACTCATCAATATCATTATTCATCGCAGAGAATAGTCCTGATGTATTCAAATTATTTAGAGAATAGATTCCACCATAATCCTCTGTTAATGCAATGAATTTTGAAGTCGAATCAATATTAATATCGCCACCTTGTATGCTGCTTAAATTCTTCATTGCTAAACTAGAGTTATTTGTAAGATTTAAGTGACCTCCTAGTTGAGTGTAAAAAGCTTCATCTCCACCTTCTTTTGTAGAATTTTCTCCAGTAGCTAAGGAATAGTTATTTAATGTAATATCTCCAGCAGTGTCAGAAATAAAAATATCCCCTTTGATAATATCTCCTTGGTTTAAATTTATATTTGCTGAATCAAATGCATACAATTCACCGCCTTTTTCAATATTAAGGGTAGCATTTTCTGTTATATTGCCATTTTGAAAATATAATGAACTAATGTCATTATTAGAATTACCAATATTGAGAGTGCCAACAAAATCACTGCTATTTCCATTTATATCAAGATAGTTGATACCTTTTTCTACATTTAAAATTCCTCCAAGAGCTTCTTTTTGATTAGAAATGCTAATTGAAGAATTATTTGATATTAATAGTGTTCCATTATCATTATCTATATTAGTTAAATTGAGACCAGCACCATCAATAGCTCCAAATACATTCTTGTTTACAATTTCAGTAGCGTTCATTTTTGCATCTTCACCAGAAATTATAAAAGTTCCGATATTTTGCATAATGCTTCCGCTACCAGAATCAAAGTTCCCTTTATTAATAATTGTACCAATATTTGTTGTATTAGTATTAACAGTAAATGTTCCATTATTGGTTAGAATTGCAGACTCATTATTAGTAAATTCAGAAACTGTTATTTCTTTATTATTTTCTAGGCTACCATTTAATTCTAAAGACTTTTGGGTTATGATTCCATTATTAGTTCCTTTTTGTAATACAAGATTACCAGAGCCTGTAATATTTGCAGTATTTGAGAAATTATCAGCTTTAATATTACCGCTATTTGTCAAATTCCCTATAATATTTACACCAGCTTGATCAATATTTCCAGAGTTTGTTCCTCCGCCGATATTAATAACTCCGTTTTCGCCGCTAATTGATCCTAGGTTATTTATTGAATCTACAGTTATTGTATTATTATTTATTATAGATTTTCCTGTAGCATTATCAATTGCAGATGCAATTATTGAATTATTATTTGTAATGGTTCCATTATTATTTATACCAACACTATTTGTTTCAGTACCAAGTTTTCCATTATTAGTAAAGTTCCCATTTACATTGATTTCTTGCCCAGATATTGTTCCTGCATTACTGCCATCTGCAATATTTAGTGAACCACTTCCTGTAATACCTCCTATATTAGAGAATGTATCTTCTGCTGTTATTACAGAATTATTTTCTAAATTTGTTGCATTGTTTGAAAAAGAACCTGTAGTGGCAATTGATCCAGTATTTGTAAATTTATTTCCAGAGATATTTATTGTATTTTGTTCAATTTGTCCAGAATTATTACTATTGCCATTTAAGTCCGTAATATTTATGGTTCCATTGCCAGAAATGTTTCCACTATTTGTAAAAGTATTTTTAGCAGTAATAGTTCCATCGTTTGTATATTGATTTGCAGTAATATTAATTATTGCCTGTTCAATACTACCTGAATTAGAACCTCCTTCTTGAATTATAAGGTTGCCAGTACCTGTGATTTGTGAATTGTTATTTACAATTTCCATACTTATACTGCCATTATTGATAATTTTACCATTATTAGTAATTGAGCCGCTTCCAGTAACATTTGAACTTATAGTATTTGTGCCACCAAAATTTATAGTTCCAGTATTTGTTATATCACTAGCAAATGTATTATTCTCTGATGTTATTATAGATCCAGCATTATAAATATCATTCTTTATAGAACCATTACCAGCATTAAAGATTACATTTGCAAGACTAGAATTTCCATTTTCAGTGTTATATAAAGCTCCACCTTGTTGAGCACTATTTCCGCTAAATATCGCACCATTAAGGGTTAAAGAGCTATCATTATAAATTGCACCACCATTATTACCAGCGGTGTTATTTTCAAATTTAGCACCTGCTCCTATAGTCACATTAGCACCATTCGTGGTACTAAAATTCATATTCGCTATAGCTCCGCCGTTTGTTCCTGCATTATTTCCAGAAAATGTTGCTTTTTCTCCAATACTTAATTTTCCGTCAAAATTACCAATAGCTCCACCATAAGCTTGTTCAGAGGAGTTGTCTGTAAAACTTGCATTATCACCAATCTCAGCATTACTTCCATCATTATTCCAGAGATAAAGACCTCCAGCTGCATATTGAGATTCGTTGCCATCAAATGAGACTGAATCGCCTATTGTTACATCTGAATTATAAGAGTAAATACCACCAGCTGCACCTTTTGCTCCTGTATTAGAATCTTGTAAAGACATTGCAGAATTATCTATAAAGCTTACGTTGTTTCCTATATTTAGAGTAGAATCTGATACATATAAAGCTCCACCTGCATCACCATTAGAATCAAATGTTTTATTATCCTCAAAAGAGGTATAATTTCCGATATTTAATGTAGAGCCATTTAAAGATGATATAGCCCCACCGGCATGGGAAGAATTACCATTAAAAATTGTATATGAGCTATCATTTCCATGAGTAATTGTTACTGTTCCATTATTACAAACAGCTCCACCATGTACTGAAGCATTATTATTTTGAATGTTAGAGTTTGTAATTGTTATGTTATTGTTTATTTCAACAAGAACGGCACCACCACTGCCATTAAAGGTTTGATTTTCTATTGTTGAATTACTAATATCTTGATTTATAATTTGTTGAGCATTTGTACTATTTGAAAATAATACTAAAGTGCTCAATAGCAAGGCTGCAGCCAGTCTGTTTTTTTTCATACAATACTCCAAAAATACTTAATTCCTTTTTTATACTAGCAAAAAAAGCTTTACAAATATCTTATTGTAAAGCTTTTGTAACATGATTATTTAGAATTTTTCTATAAATAATTCAAAATATCCCTTAGGATGTTTGCAGACAGGACATATGCATGGAGCTTCTTTTGTTATTTGAGTATGTCCACATTTTCGGCAAATCCATTGAGTTAAATCTGTTTTTTTTAATAGTTCACCGTTATTTAAAATTTCTGCTAATTCTTTAAATCTATGGGCATGTCTTTTTTCAATTTCTAAAATATTCTTAAAAAGTCTAGAAATTTCTTCAAAACCTTCTTCTTTAGCAATTTCAGCAGAAGTTTTATAAATTTCTTCCCATTCTTCTTTTTCACCTTCGTAGCTTGATATTAAATTTTCATAAGTATTTCCATAGAAAAAAGGATAGTGTGCATTAACTAAATAATGATTGTTAGGAATATGTTTATAGAATAATTTAGCATGCTCTTTTTCGTTTTCTGATGTTAAATAAAATATTTCGCTAATTTTTTCAAAACCTTCGTCTTTTGCAACTTTAGAAAAAAAAGTATATCTATTTCTTGCTTGTGATTCTCCTGCATAAGCATTAACTAAGCATTGTAAAGTCCTTGTATTATCCAATTTCATGGTAATTCCTCCTTTTATTAACTGATTTTAAAGAGAAATTAGATAATTTAAATTCCCTACTAAGCCATGTTTTTGGTTAGTATAATCTACAACTAAAGTTATAAATAAAATAAAAAAAGAAAATAAGTAGAAGATATAACCAAGTAATAATAAGCAAAAAAGACCTCTCTCCTCTAAATAGATGATTCTATAACTAAAGTTGTAAAGTTCTATTTTTTTTGACCGTAATAAGTAGCAGAAAGGCAAAATATAAACTTATTGAAAGGAAATTTATTATGGGTGCGACATCAACAATTACAATTAACACAAATTTGGCGTCATTAACCTGTCAATCTTATTTAAGAGATGCTACTAAAGGCATGAATACCGCAATGGAAAGATTATCTACAGGTTTCAGAATAAATTCTGCAGCAGATGACGCAGCTGGATACGCAGTATCAGCAGGTATGGAAGCTAAAATTAATGGCTATGATATCATTGAAACAAATGCTCAAATGGGTCTTGATATGCTAACAACTCAAGAAGGTATTTTGGATATTATCAATGATTATTTGCAAAGAGTCAGAGATTTGACTATGCAAGCAGCTAACGGAACTTATGGTTCAGCTTCATTAGATGCGATTAAAACAGAAGTTGTACAAAGAATGGATGAAATTAATCGTCTTTGTCAAATTACAGATTTTAATGATACATATCTTTTAGATGGTTCTAGAACTACTGATATAAACCTACAAGTTGGTCTATATTCAGATGCAAGATGTGTAATCAAAATGGATGCATTCTTATTTGCAAGTGCAGAATCTTCAGTTATTTTTGGATTTGGTTCTGCTGGTGTAAAAAATCCTGATGGTTCATCTCAAGGCTATTTAGATTTAACAGCAAGAGATGCTAAGGATGAAGCAAATGGATATATTTATCAAGCAAGAATAATTGACGCAAATGGTAAGCCTGTGCTTGATGCTGCAGGAAATGTTCAGTATAAAGATGGTTATTATAAATCAGCGCTTGCTGCAGCTTTGGCTGAAAACGGAACTATAGAATATGCAGGTGGTGGGGCAAGTGCAACTCTTGCAGCAGGAAAATCTTTTTCTATAGAAGATATGTGCAGTGCTATTTATAGAAATGATTCTTCTGCCCGTGAATTTATAGATCAAATCGATTTAGCAATTGATAATATATCACTAAGAGCAACAAAAATTGGTGCATATATGAATAGGTTGAATTCAGCGATTGATTCTACTGATGTTCAAAGAGAAAACTTGACAGAAGCTAATTCTACAATTAAGGATGCCGATGTTGCTACAGAATCATCTAATTATATTAAGTATCAAATTCTACAGCAATCAACTGCAACACTGTTAGCTACTGCTAACCAAATGCCATCAATCGCATTGAATTTAATTTAGTAATAATAAAATAAATAATAATAGAGATAATAAAGGTCCTTTCAATTGCTCTCAGTGCTATGTGCTGAGAGTTTGCCTTTTTATTTAAATAACTGTCTTAATATTCTCTATAATATCATTTGATTCATACATTTGAATATTTCTATCTGTATCTATTAAAAATGGTACTTGTCTTTTCCCGCCAATTTTTATCAAAGCTTCTTCATTTGCTTTGTTTTTAATATCTATTTTTGTATATTGAACACCTTTTTCATCTAAAAAATTCATTACTTTTCTACAATATGGACAACTCTCTAAGATATATAAATTAAACATTATCACCTCTCCTTTTATAATACACATATTATTATTGGCTTAAAAAAAATACACACATTCTCCATGTAATTAATTTTTTTGTGCTAGTATTTTATCAAGAGGACTTTTTTATGTTAAGACAATTTTTGAATTCAAAAATACATAGAGCTACAGTTACAGATGCAAATTTAAATTATGTTGGCTCAATTACAATAGATGAAGATTTTTTAGATAAAGCAAATATTTTAGAATGGGAAAAAGTTGAGATCTTAAATATCAATAACGGAGAAAGGTTTCAGACTTATGCACTAAAAGGTAAACGCGGATCAAAATGTTTTTGCTTAAATGGTGCAGCTGCAAGAAAAGCTCAAATTGGGGATAAAATTATTGTAGTTACATATGCAGATTTGACAGCTGATGAAATCAAGACTCATAAGCCAACAATTGTTCAAGTTGGAGAAAATAATGAAATCGTCGAATAATAATCCATATAAAAAAAAGAAAAGAAAATTTTCTATTGATATTAAAAATATGGGTGTCAATATCGATAAAAATGAATACTATGAAATTGTAAAATCAAATTCAGCTCATCCTGAACAGGGATTAAGGTAGAATCTTAATCCAGTATTTTTACTCCACAGCCGGAGCTTGTACCAAAGTCATTAATTTGGTAGCCACTCCCAAATGGACTTTTGTATTCTGTAAAAGATCTATTTCCATAGCTTGTTGGATATGGTGTGCTTGAAAAGTTAGAGCTTGTAAAAAACGGATCATTCGAAAAAGAAGGTGTAAAGCCGGTCATTTGTCCAGAGAAATAATTACCGATATTTCTCAGTAATGATGTTTTATAATTTTGTTTAGGTCTAGATAGTATTGCTCCTCTTACGTTTTCATATCTGGACGTTATATCACCTGATTGTACTGCTCCAAAAGTCTGCATTTCAAGCCTTTGAAGCCTTTCTAGGTCACTGTCTCTAGAATATACTTTATTCATTGAATATTTTTCTAACGCATTCAAATCTGGAAATGCGCGGTAATTTTTTGGATATGTTCTGTAAATGTTTCTATTCGGATTGTGAAAATTGTGTCTTGGATTTACGTAGCTATGTCTTATTGTATTTGGACTAATGATATTAGGTCTGCTATTATAGTTTGAATAAATTGGTCTTTGTGTTACTACGGTTCGTGCAATTGTTGGGCTATTACCAAACAACTGGAAAAATATTGCAAAAAAGATTACAGACAGACTAGTTAAATTAAGATACATAAAAAATCCTCCAATATTATTAAAAAATGATTGAATAAGAAATAAATACTCCAATTAGGCATGTTAATAGTCTATTTCTAATATTTAATAAATCTTAATAATTTCATCTATCTATATGATAGCTATTTCTTAATAAAACGTTACAATAGAATGAGACATGTTTTAGGACAAGAGTGGGATGGAACAAGAGACATCTTATAAAAATATTAAAAGAGCTACAAATGAAGAGTTGACAGAGATGTGGACTCGATATTTTGCTGATCATGATAATAAAGCTCTAAGAGATGCTCTTATTTTACAATACATTTACCTTACAAGATATGTTGTCGGTCGTGTAAAAGTTGCTCTTCCTCCTACATTTTCGTTTGAAGATATTTCAAGCTATGGTGTTGAAGGTCTTATTGATGCTGTAGAAAAATATACTCCAAAAATGGGTGCAAGATTTGAAACATATGCTCTTGTAAGAATTAGAGGTAATATTATTGATAAAATAAGATCTCAAGACTTTCTACCTAGAAGTGTTCGTAAGAAAATTAAAGATGTTAAAGAAGCTCAAGAACTTTTAAAAAAACAGTATGGTAGAGCTGCTACTAATACTGAAATCGCAGATTTTCTAGGTATAGAAAAAGAAAAAGTAGAACAAATTTTAGCAGATGATACAACAGTCACTTCAATATATGATAAAAAAGGTTCATCAGATGGAGACTTAGAGATTATTGATACAATACAAGATTCTCATAGTTTAGCTCCTCATGAACAAATGGAAGAAAAAGATGTAAAAAAAGAATTGGAGAATGCTTTGAAGAGACTGCCGGAAAGAGAAAGAACAATTATGGTTCTTTATTATCATGAAAATATGACATTAAAAGAAATTGGTGAAGCGATAAATGTTTCAGAATCAAGAATTTCACAATTGCATGCTCAAGCAATTATGAAATTGAAGAATTTATTAAGTGAAAATCGTTCTGAAAGGCTTAAAAAGAGTATTATATAATCTATTTTTCTTGACTTATAAGGTAATTTATTATTTTTGTGAATTTTTCATCCATAGGTATTTCAAGACTAATAAGTTCTTCTGAAAATGGTTTAGGAAATGTAAGTTTATAGGATTGCAAAACTTGTTCTTCAGTTTTTACTTTAATTTTTCCAAAACCATATAAGGTATCGTTATATACAGGATGTCCAATGCTAGATAGATGCACTCTTATTTGGTGTGTGCGACCTGTTATTAAATGAACTTCTAATAATGTTGCATCTTTAAAACGTTTTAAGACTTTTACTTTTGAAATACTCTCTTTACCATTTTCTACTATCGCCATTTTATGAGGCTGATTAGGATTTCTTCCTATGGGTTTATTTATGACAAATTCGTCTTCTTTTACTATTCCAGAAACAATGGCTATATATTTTTTTTCTATAAGTCTAAGTTTCATTTTATTTACTAAAAACTCATGTGCTTCATTGTTTTTTGCGATCATCAAAAGCCCTGAAGTATTTCTATCTAGTCTATGTATAATGCCTCTTCGAAAATCTCCATTTATATCTGATAAGTTTTCACCACAGTAATACAGCAATGCATTTACTAATGTTCCTGTATTTTCTATTGTAGTAGGATGTGTAAGCATATTAGATGGCTTGTTTACAACAAGCATATTTTCATCTTCCCAAATTATTTCTAAAGGGATTGCTTCTGGCAAAATTTCTTTAATGTTTTCACTAATATTAATGATAATTTCATCATTTGGTTTAATTATATAAGAAGGTTTAATTAATGTATTATTAACTAATATATTACCTTTTTTTATTTCAGATTGAATTTTAGAACGAGAATAATCTTGCAGGTACTCTGCAAGGTAAGCATCTAGTCTTTTTTCATCTGTTAATTCATCAATGATTATTTTCATTTGCTTTAGAATAGTTATGTTTAATAATTATTATAACTATAGCAAAAACACTAATATTTATGAAAATATCTGAAATGTTAAATACCGGAAAATTTACAAAATTTAATTTTATAAAATCTCGAACATATCCATATACAAGTCTTTCATACATATTGCAAAAAATTCCAGAAATAAGTATAGAAGTCCAGAATATTGCAAAAGTAGAAGCTTTTTCTATGTTTTTTAGCAATGTAATTAAGATAAAAAGTATTGCTAGAATTGAGAAAATTATTAAAAAGACTTTATAATTTTCCAAAATACTAAATGCAGCTCCCGTATTTTTTACAAATGTTAAATCGAATACGGGATTTATAGGTAAAATTTGCAAATTATCAATAGCCCAGTTGGAAAAATAACAGTCAAAAAATATAAAAAATATTAGTGTTATAATAAAATATCCAATTTTATTCTTTTTTGACATCTTTCTCCTCTTTTTCAGGCAAAACATTTACTCTTGTTATTTGATAACCAAAACCTGTTAGGCTAAGTTTTATACTTAAATCAGTTATGTCAGCTTTTGTTAGTCCAATTGAAGCTATTACATATTCATTCATATTATCAGAATTAGATATAAATAGTCTTTCTAGAATATTATCTTCTGGTAATTTTCTAAAGACTTCTTTTGCTTGCTTTTGTGGATATTCTACTTTATCACTTGTAATTGAAGCTATTGCTATGACATTTTCAGGTGGCGTAAACTCCAATGAAGCAGTATATTCAGTATTTGCTTTAATTTCTTCTGGGGCAGTTAATTTTATATCTAAATTTCTTGCATCACCATATAGCATAGATGTTTTTTCTGTTTTTACCTTATCAGAAGATACTTTCCACTTTCCATCTATTTTTTTTAGATAATAAATACTATTAGATGTACTGTTAAGTACTCCTTCCATTTTGGCTTCAGCTGGTATTTTAGCATATGAAGTCTCAACTACTTCTACAGTAGCATTATCTCCACTAATAGCAATATCTTTAATTTCTACATTATATTCAATATTATTATATGTATTCCATACATCTTTTACTAATGTAGAGTATTTTTCTAAATCTAATCCGTCAGCATTTAAATAATCTTTATCATAAGTTGAGATAAATTTGTTGAAATTAGTTCTATTTGCATATCTAACTTGAGATTTTAGTAATGATTTTATTGAACGTGTATCATTATGAAAAAAGTTCCAAAAAGAATTTGTAGTGTTCTCTATTGCAAAAGAAGGACCAGTAATTGTGAATAGTATTAAAAGTGTGAGTATTTTTTTCTTCATAGCAATGATTATAACTCAATATAAGCAAAACTTAAATAATCTAAATAAAGGAGCTACAAATAGATTTATAAACATAGAAAATTATGAGAATTATAGATATAAAATTATTTACAAGATTTTATATCCTATGATATAATTATAGCGTTATATTTACTAGGAGAATATATGGCAAGTGTGGAGCTAGATGACGAATTTTTAGAATTATTTTACAATATTACAAATTCTAAACGTCCCAATAGTATTGAATTAATAGACTTAAAAAAACAGCTTTTAAATATTATAGATACATTAAAAGAATTAAATGCAAATGCAAAAAAGCCTATACAAAGTAAAGCAATAAATCCGGTTATTGTTGAAGAGGAACCTACTGGCCCTGCAATATTGATAGTAGATGATTTAGGGGTGATAACTTACCAGCTAAAGGTCTTGCTTTCTCAATTCGATTACGATATTGATTGTTCACAAGAAATTTATGATGCAGTTAGTAAGTATAAAAAAAGAAAGTATGAATATGTTGTAATGGATTTATTTATACCTACTGAAAGAGAAGGTTTTATTCTTTTAACAGAGTTAAAAAAGATGGCGGCTGCTTCTGGTGTAAAGACTGTGGTGGGGGTAATTACAGCATCACCAAGAAAAGAAATTGAACAACAATGTAAAAATAGAGGTGCTGACTTTTTCTTAGAAAAAAATAGTGACTGGCAAAGTGCCTTATTTAATATTATGTCTGGTTATATAAATAAAGATGAAGACGAGGATGATTACTAGAAATGGAACAAAAGTCTATTTTTTCAGTGATTTCTCCTATAATGGTTGGCCCCTCAAGCTCTCATACGGCTGGAGCTGTAAGATTAGGGTTGATGGCTAAAAATATTTATAACAATGATTTTGCAAAAGTAAAATTTATTTTATACAATTCTTTCGCAACTACCGGTTTTGGACACGGTACTGATAAAGGTTTGCTCGCTGGTGTACTAGGCTATGGAGTTGATGATATTTCTATAAAGAATATTTTTAGTATCGTTAATAACGTTGAATATTCATATGAGTATATGCAAGATATTTCAAGACATCCGAATTCTGTTGATATAATAATAGATGATAAAATGACCATATCAGGAGATTCAATTGGTGCAGGGGAAATTAGAATAAATAATATTAATGGTTTTGCGACTGATATTGATGGCTCATATGATACTTTGCTTTTGATGTACAAGGATAAGCCCGGTATGATTTCTATGGTAAGTGATATAATTCAAAAGCGTAGGGTGAATATTGCATCATTGCATTGCGGAAGGAATTCTAAGGGTGGGACTGCTTCAATGTATCTGGCTCTTGATGTTCCAATAGGTGATGATGTTGTAGAAATAGTTAAACAAATAGATGATGTATTTTTTGTAACAAATATAAGAAAGCTAAAATAATGACAATATTATCTTTTTCAGAATTAATAGAAAGATGCAAAAAAGAGAATAAAAGAATTTATGAAATAGCATTAGAAGAAGAAGCTTTTTTACAAGCAGAAACTTTAGATGTTATTAGAATTAAAACTCTTGAAACTTTACTTGCAATGAAAGATGCCATTAAAGATGGGCTTAAATCAAGTGAAAAATCAATAAGTAATTGGTGTGGAGATGATTGTATTAAATTACAAAATAAATACAAAAAGACTCCAGCTCTATTTGGAAAAATTTTTGAAAAAATTACAACATACGCCTTGGCTACAGCAGAAGAGAATTTAAGAATGGGAAGAATCGTAGCATGTCCTACTGCAGGCTCTTGCGGAATAGTTCCTTCTGTTATTGTTGCAGTAGCAGAAGAAGAGAATATTAGTGAAACTGAGCAGATAAATGGTTTGCTTACAGCAGGGCTTGTTGGACTAATAGTTTCTAATAAAGTCCAGCTTGCTGGTGCGGTTGCTGGATGTCAAGCTGAATGTGGCGTAGCTTCTGCGATGGCTGCGGCTGCTTTAACTCAAATGCTAGGCGGTAATGTCGATGAAATTCTTCAAGCTACAGCATTAGCTTTAAAAAATATTCTAGGTTTAACTTGTGACCCTGTATGTGGTCTTGTAGAGGTTCCTTGTATAAAAAGAAATGCTTTTCTTGCAATACATGCAGTTACTGCTTCTGAGTTAGCTTTATGCGGAGTAGAAAGTAAAATTCCTCTTGATGAAATAGTTGATACCTTAAAAATAACAGGACAATTGATGTCTCCACTTCTTAAAGAAACCTCTCAGGGTGGTTTAGCTAAAACAAAAACTGCTCTTGATTTGGAAAAAAAATTATTTAATAATAAACAGTAAAAACTTCATTAGGATTGATTTTTGCATGGCCTCCTCTTATCAGGATTAATAGTGCCCCTGCTCCAAAGAAAAATGTCCCTACATATGAAACAGGCTTTACCCATAAGGCTCTATTAGCACCTGTTCTAGATATTTCTCCTCTTAGAGGCTCTCCATTTATAAGAAAATTCCCTACTACCAAATCTGCAGGAATTCCCATTGTACGATTAGCGGAAACATTTTCAACTCTTGCTTTTACTATTGTACCTTTAGGGTATAAATTGTTATTTATTTTTATATCTTCTATTGTTTCAAATTCTAATAACGTACCTTCATCTGGTTTTGATTTTGTTGTTAGCTTATTCTTTATTTTTATCAAAATAGGTATTGAATTATCAAATTCACTAATAACGAGTTTCTTACGTTTATATGTAGATGTGTGAGTTGGTATTTCCTCATTAATTTCGATTTTTAATTTATTAAGGGTAGATCTTTTCTGATTTGATTCTGCAAAGTCATCTACGATAATAGGGATCTTTTTAGGAGTGATTTTTAAATTTTTATTTAAAGTCTCTTCAACGAAATCATCTACTAAAATTGCGTAACATTGAGAATAAAATAATGAGCTTAATATTATTAAAGAAGTTATAGTTCTATTTATATTTAACTTTTTTCTTTGAATCACTTTTTATTTTTTCCTGAAATTTTTCTCGGTTTTCTTTTGAAGTTAACAAAAAGTTTTGATAATAAATATTCTTTTTATATGGATTATTTACTAAATATTCAGGATACTTTTTATAAATATATTCATATACTTCCATCATTCTTCTAGTACTTAAAGGATGATGACTCCAAAAATCATATCTTCCTTGAGGGAAAATTTTGTTCATTACTATAATCATAGCAACCGGATTGTACCCAGCATTTACCATATAATCAACAGCTCTTTTATCAGCCTTGTATTCGTATTTGTGAGGTGATAATACATAATTAAAATGTGAGAAAAAGCCTCTAAATATTCCATTATATGAGTCAACTGTATGAGAAATTTCATGCGATAGTACCGCTGCAAGTTCGTCAGGACTTGAAAGCAAAGATAACATTCCCCAAGTTATTACAATTTCTCTTGATGAATTAGCAGAGTATGCATTAATTTTATTAGAATTATCTAAGAAAAATACAGCACGTTTTTCTATACCATTTGAGTTCAATAGATGAAAACCTACTGTGCTAACGTAGCTCTGATTTTTGTTCATCTGATTTGAATCAAACAAAATACTAGTAGATGCACTACAAGCTAAATTATTAATGAATAAACAAATCGCTGTTAGAATATATAAAAGTTTTTTCATTAAAACTGTTCTAAGAACCTCTTATCGTTGTTAAAGAATAATCTAATATCATCAATAGCATATTTAAGCATAGCTAATCTTTCTACGCCCATACCAAAAGCAAAACCTGAATAAACATCAGGATCTATTCCAACGCCTTTTAATACGTTTACGTCAACCATTCCGCAGCCAAGTACTTCTAGCCAGCCAGTTCCAGAACAAGTTCTACAACCTTTGCCTTGGCACATAATACACTGAACATCAACTTCTGCAGAAGGCTCTGTAAATGGGAAAAAGCTGCTTCTAAAACGTGTAGGACGAGCTGAACCGAAATATAATCTTATAAATTCGTTTAAAACACCTTTTAAATCCCCAAAGGTGATATCTTTATCAACATAAAGACCTTCTATTTGATGGAAGAAATTATTTTTTCTTGCATTTATATTTTCATTTCTATAAACTCTTCCAGGTGCAATTACCTTGATTGGAGGTTTTTGGTTTTCCATAACATGGATTTGAGCCCCTGAAGTTTGGCTTCTTAATACAACATTAGGCATACCTTTAACATAGAAAGTGTCTTGAACATCCCTAGCAGGGTGATCTTTTGGTACGTTTAGCATATCAAAGTTGTAATATTCTGTTTCAACTTCTGGAGATAATTCAGGTGCTACTACAGAGAAGCCTAAATTTTGGAAAATTGATACAATTTCATTAGTAGTTGATGTTAGTGGATGAATTTTTCCTTCAGGTATATATTTTCCACTTAGGGTTATATCAATTCTTTCTTTTTGAAGTTTTTCGTTTAATTCTTTTTGGTAGAACAACTCATGCTTTTCTTTAAGTAATTTTTCTAAATCTTGTGTAATTTGGTTTGCTAATGCACCAACTATTCTTTTATCTTCCTCGGATAAATCTTTCAGACCTTTTTTTATAGAATTAAATTCGCCTTTTCTGCTTAAATATTTAAGTCTGATTTCATCAAGGTTACTAATACTTTGAGCATTTTCAATATCAGCTTTTGCTGATGAATAAATATTTTCAAGTTGTTCTTTCATACTTTTTCTCCCTTAACTAAATGATACAGTGCTAAAGCTTCAATGTAAAGATTTTTTGCTTGATTTTATAAAAAAATACATTAAAATATTTGTATGCTAAAAAAACTAACTATAATTTTATTACTAACTTTAATAATCCCTTCTATAAGTGCAGAGTCTATTGATAATGGAGGTCATGCTGGAACACCTCCCGGATTTTATGACGATATAGATCCTAATTCTTTGAATGAAGATGAAGAGAAAGAAGATGCGAAGTCTCCTGAAAATCTGCCTTTACAACAAGAGGAAATAGTAATCCCTCATAATTATGAACATGCTAAGCCTACTAAGAATTATGCTGAGATATATAATAGTTTAGAGGTTCCTGATTTTTCATATTTGCATGATATTGATCCAGAACAATATTATGATATGAAAGATACAACTTGGTCTGTATATCCATTATTCAGGTTGATTTCTCCTATATATTTTAAAACAATAACAATAGAACCCGGCTACTATTTACTCACACCTAGGGAGCAGGATGGAAAATG
Organism: Candidatus Gastranaerophilales bacterium; assembly: GCA_944325535.1. Classification (GTDB taxonomy): domain Bacteria; phylum Cyanobacteriota; class Vampirovibrionia; order Gastranaerophilales; family Gastranaerophilaceae; genus CAG-196. The sequence continues at coordinate 5,232 of CALVAL010000031.1, read as the reverse complement.
GTATATGTTATTTAAGCAAAATGGTGTTGTAAAATATATAATTCCTGTCTATGAAAGAGACTATACTCCTGAAATGTTTTATGACAAACATATACCAAAGCCAAAACTTACGACTGCACAAAAAATACATATGGGATTTTTAGATTTTATCGGTAATTTTAAAAGTACCAAACGAAAAAGTCCTGTGCAAACATATCTGGAAGTAAATGATTTAGAAAACTATTTTGTATCTATTGTTATTTATTATGGTTCGCATAAATATTCAACAATATTCAGGACTATTAAGTTATAATAAAAATAAAGGATACGTTTTTACGTATCCTTTATTTTTTACCATAGCTATCTTTTATACACTTGTCATTTCTTCTATAGACTTATGTCGAGATACTGAATACCTAGATTTATAATCTTCATATTTGCTGATAAATTGTAAATCTTCATCTTTATTTCTGTGATTATATTCATGTTTATCTAGAGTATTATCATGTAGTTGAATAACACTTGTTGCAATATTACCACAGTGAGCAGCAATTCTTCTCAAATCATTCAATAAATCAGAGAACATGAAACTTACTTCTGCTGTACATAGACCTTCTTTAAGTCTTTGTATATGGCGATTTTTTACTTTCCTTATTATCTTTTTAATAACAGCTTCTAAAGGTTCTACCTCCTGAGCTAGTTTTACATTATCAGTTTTATATGCTTCAAAAGAGACCATAAATATCTCTGATACAGCATGTACAATAACCTTTAATTCTTCAACTGCTTCTTGAGATAGTTTTCGATCACTTTCTTTTAACTTTTCTGCAATTTTTAATATATAAGATGCGTGATCTCCAATTCTTTCATAATCACCTATAGTCAATAATAATTGAGAAATTTTATTATTATCCTCTTCTGATAATTCTTTTCCTGAAAGCTTTATTAAAAATGAATCTAATTTATCTTCATAAGTATCAATTTTAATTTCGTTATTTTTAATTTGCTCAGCTTTTTTGTAATGAAAACTCTTAAGCATTTTAGTCGAATTAATAAAGTTGAATTCTACCATATCAGCCATTTTGATTGTTTGTCTATTACATTCAGCTATTGCAAAAGAAGGTGCAAGAAGCAATCTTTCGTCAAGAAGAACACTCTTATCACGAACCTTCTTATCTTTAACAATAAACATAGCTGATCTTTCCAAAAACTTAGTGAATGGAAATAACAATATTGTCGTAACGATATTAAAAATAGAATGAACCATAGCTATACCAAACGGAGATATGCTACTTGTAACAAAATCAAATTTAAAAATAAGATTTCCTAATTCAAGGGCTGATAGACAAATTATCACCCCAAAAACATTAAATAAAACGTGAACAGCAGCAACTCTTTTCGCATTAGTATTAACACCTATACTTGAAAGCATTGCAGAAATACAAGTACCAATATTTTGTCCCATAACTATTGGAATCGCCATTCCATAAGTAATTCCACCAACCATTGATAAAGCTTGCAAAATACCAATTGAAGCTGCGGAGCTTTGAATAATAGCAGTTACAACAGTACCTACCACAACTCCTAAAATAGGATTAGTAAACGCGGTCAAAATATGAGTAAACTGAGGCATATCCGCTAATGGAGACATCGCATCAGTCATTACTTCCATACCAAACATTAGTATTGCAAATCCAATTAAAACCGCTCCTACATTTTTTCTCTTATTAGACTTAGCAGCCATTATCATTACTACACCCACTATTGCCATAATAGGAGAAAAGGATTCAGGTTTTAATAATCTTACGAAAAAATTAGAACTCTGAATCCCTGCTAAACTTAATATCCAAGCTGTTACTGTAGTACCAATATTTGATCCCATAATAACGCCTATCGCTTGAGATAATTTCATAATTCCCGAATTCACGAGCCCAACTAACATTACTGTTACCGCTGATGATGATTGCACTGCCGCAGTAACTCCGGCACCAAAAACTAAACTTTTTATTGGATTAGAGGTCATCTTCTTTAAAATTCGCTCTAACCTACCACCGGCAATCTTTTCTAAACCTGAAGACATAATAGTTATTCCATATAGGAAAAACGCAAGTCCCCCGCAAAGTGTGAATATAGAAAATATATCCATAAAATCCTTTCCTTCCAATACTAGAATACTTTCTAATGACATATATCACCAGTGTATCAGAAGGGATTTTTTTTTTCGAGTGGTAACTCTTTTTTTGTTTCGAAATATTTACAAAATTGAAAAAAAAACGACATTTTGTTACAATTCTTAATATAATAATCTCAAAAAGGCAATTTTTTATTTGTTAAATACTTTATATATACATAAGAGATATTTAAAAATAAGAGAGGCTATAGAAAATGAGTACAGATGCAAAAAAGAGATTTACAGTAATTAGTAATGAAGAAATGGTTTATAAAGAGAAAAAACGAGAAGTAAATAATAATTACTATCATTCAAATCCTTTAACAGAAAAGTTTGTAAAATTTGCAAATGGTTCACAAAGTAAGAAATTTTCAGTTGAAGATTTATTAAAATGGTAGAATAAAAAGTCTTAAGCGGAAAAATGGAAAAGGATGTATCAAATAAAAAATAGAATATACCTAAGCTTTGATAACACTCAAAAAAGCGGTATATGTAATTATTTAAGAGCGTTAGTGAAGCAGAATTTAGATAAGACTTGTTCAGAGATTATGGACAAGTTTCTTGATGATGAAAAGTATTATTTAGCCCAAAAAGCTTCAAGATTTCCTTTTTTGGAAGAAGTAATTGATGATAGAGAATTTCTAGCTGATACAGAGTCCTATATAAAGGAATGCATAAAGTATTATGAATATAAGGAAAGACAGCGACCGATAATTGAGGCAAATAAGGAATTTGAAAAAAAGAAGCGTAAATTTTTACAAGAAGTAAAAATGTCAAAAGAGAAACCTACAAGAAAACAATTATATTATTATGATAGATTATGTAAGAAGTATTCTATTGAAAAAATGGATGTAGAAAATTTATCAAAACTTGATTTAAGAAATGAAATAGAAAGAATTATAAATGAACATTCAGACGATTACAAAATTATTGATTGATGCTGGTATTGAAAATAATGAAGCAAAAAAAGAGCTTAGTATGCTGCTTGAGTATTTTTGCAACTATACCGAAAAAGATCGGTTAATGGGAAAAGAACTATCTGAAAATGATTTGAGCTTAATTCATGAAAAAGCTTTATATCGAGTGGAAACAAAAAATCCTATTCAGTATATTATAGGCGAAGCATATTTTATGGGAGAATATTTTAAAGTAACTCCTGATGTTCTGATTCCTAGAGATGAGACAGAAATTTTAGTAAGAAAATCTATTGATATAATAAATGAGAACGATTTTAAAGATGTTCTAGATATAGGTACAGGTAGTGGTTGTATAGCTTGTACAATAGCAAAACAAACAGAAGCAACTGTACTTGGTGTAGATATTTCATCTGATGCGCTTAGAGTAGCATTGGATAATGTAACGAAACTTGGAATAAATAATAGAGCTGTATTTAGAAAATCTGATTTGTTTTCTAAAGTAAGAGAAGAAGAAAAGTTTGACTTAATCATTTCTAATCCTCCTTATATTCCAATTGGAACAGAACTTGCTGATGAAGTGAAAAAAGAACCTTCAATAGCTCTTTTTGCAGAAGATAATGGGCTTTATTATTATAAGAAAATTATAGATGAAGCTCCAAAATATTTGAAAAAGAATGGAGTTTTAATGTTTGAGCTAGGTATTAATGAATCCAGAGAGGTAAAAGAATATATGTCAAAGTATTTTGGCAATATCGAAGTCATTAAAGATCTTGCAAATATTGACAGAACTATTTATGGAGAGCTTAAATAAACTCTAATTTTCAATAAATACCCCTTGCAAAAATCTTTAAATTCTATTAAGATATATGTATTAATATTAAGTTTATAAATTTTTGTAAATACAAGTACTAAAGGTGGTAGCATGGCAGAAAATGAAGAATTACAAGAGATGAGCGAAGGAGAAACTCGTCAAAAGATATTAGTTGCTGGTGATGAGGCAAGTAGCAGAAGAATCTTAGAGACTCGTCTTAAAATGGTCGGCTATGATGTCGTAACTGCAGAGGATGGAGAAGAAGCTGTTGAAGTATTCAACAAAGAAAATCCTGACTTGGTAGTATTGGATGTCATGATGCCAAAAATGGACGGTTATGGTGTAACAAGAGAAATTAGAAGAACATCAGACGTTCCTATTATTATATTAACAGCATTAGGTGATGTTTCTGAAAGAATTACAGGTTTAGAATTAGGTGCTGATGATTATGTAATCAAGCCTTTCTCTCCAAAAGAATTAGAAGCAAGAGTAAAAGCTGTTTTAAGAAGAACTATTAGCAAAGATGTTATAATTCCAGCTTCATCGGGTGCAGGTTCAGCTGCTGCTGGAGGCAAAGGTGGTAAGAATATTATCACAACAGGTGCTATAAAAATTGATACAGCTAGAAGACAGGTGTTCAGAAAGAATGAAAGAATTCGTCTTACTGGCATGGAGTTCAGCTTATTAGAATTACTTGTAAATAATTCTGGACAAGCTTATTCAAGAAATGAAATCTTGCAGCATGTTTGGTCATATCCAGCAGACCATAGAATTGATACTCGTGTAGTAGATGTTCATATTTCAAGATTACGTTCTAAATTAGAAACAGATCCTACAAATCCAGAATTAATTCTAACAGCTCGAGGAATAGGATATATGTTCCAAAGAATAAACTAGAGAAATAAAAACTAGAATAAAATATGATAAGAGGCTTGAGAAAATTACTCAAGCCTCTTGCTTTATAATCTTTATTTGATATACTAGATTTTGCAAAGACTATGGCGCCTGTCGTCAAGCGGTTAAGACCTCGGATTGTGGTTCCGATATGCATGGGTTCGAATCCCATCAGGCGCCCCATTTTTATAAAGAGCTTCGTTAAGAGGCTCTTTTTTAGTTATTGTAAGCTTTACCTGGTTTATTTGTTTGAGAAACGTGATTAGCTCAGCAGGTATGATTATTTTGAGTGCTTGGTGTATTTGTTTGAGTAGCGTGAGTAGCTCAACTGGTGTGATTATTTTGGGCAATCGGCTTTTGGCGTGGGTTTGAGGGGTAGGAAGGAAGCAAACCATTTGACCCAGCAACCGGTCAAATTACTCTTTTGCTGGTCAGGGCAGATGGTGTGATTATTTTGGGCA